>NZ_DKJX01000088.1:0-61604 GCF_002454935.1 Massilia sp. UBA6681 | reverse complement strand
CGGCACCGGCGGCACCGGCGGCACCAGCCACGGCGCCGGCCGTACCGGCGAGTCCAGCTGTTGTGAACACGCCGTGACGGTCGCCGCGGCCGGGTTTTCCCTGTATCCTTCGAAAAATCCGCGTCATGCGCGCGGGGTCTCAACAGAAGGATGAAGCGATGCGCCTGCGCCATATCGAAGTTTTCCACGCCATCATGCAGGTCGGTACCATCAGCGGTGCCGCCCAGGTTCTCCACATCTCGCAGCCGGCGGTGACGAAAGTCCTGCAGCACGCGGAGCTGCAGCTGGGCATGCCGCTGTTCGAGCGGGTGCGCGGCAAGTTGTATCCGAAGCCGGAAGCGCACCGCCTGTTCGCCGAAACCGAGAAGCTGAACCGCGACCTGCAGGGCATTCGCCGCCTGGCCGCCAGCCTGAAGAGCCGCGCGGTGGAAACCGTGCGCCTGGTCTCGACGCCCACCATCGCGATCAGCGTGCTGCCGCAGGCGATGACGGTGTGGCGCCGCGACTTCCCGCAGGCGCGCTGCGAGCTGTCCACCCACCACACCAGCGAGATCGTGAACGCGCTGCGCCTGGGCGAAGCCGACCTGGCGCTGTCGCTGCAGGACCCGCGCCACCCCGGCATCGTGGCCGAACCGATCGCCCACGGCTATCTCACCGTGATGGCGCCGCGCGGCACCTGGAGCGAGGAAGAACTGTCTCGGCCTTTCGGCGCCGAAGGCTTGAGCGGCGAGTTGATCGGCCTGACCGACGGCGACCCGCTGGGCGAGATCGTGGTCGCGGCCTGCGAAGCCCAGGGCGTGCAGCCGGTCTACCACACCGTGGTGCAGACCTACCAGATCGCCCGCTCGCTGGTGGAAGCCGGCGCCGGCCTGGCCGTGCTCGACCCCTTCACCGCGGCCTCGGCCGACCCGGCCAAGGTGCAGTGCCGCCAGTGGGCGCCGGCGATGCCGGTGCACCTGTATCTCCTGAGCGCCAGCCATTCCCCCTTGTCGCACGGGGCGCGGGAGCTGGCCAACTGTATCGGCGCGACCGCGCGCGCCTGTCTCGAAAAAGGTTGTGCATGACCCTGACTGTGGCCAGCGAGGATATCGCCGGCAGCCCTGAATTCCGCCATCTCACCAGCATCGACGGGATCGCGATCGACCTGCGCTACGCCACGCCCAACAACTTCGTCGGACGTGACCTGTATTCGCCTTTCGACTGCGCCTGGCTGCACCGCGACGCCGCCGAGGCGCTGGAGAAGGTCGTGGCCTGGCTGAAGCAGCGCCGTCCCGGATATACCGCCCTGGTGCTCGACGCCCTGCGTCCGCAGCGCGTGCAGCAGCAGCTGTGGGACGCGCTCGAGGGCACCGGCCTGCAGATGTACCTGGCCAACCCGGCGCGCGGCTCGATTCACTCCTACGGCATGGCGCTCGACATCACCCTGCTCGACGAACAGGGGCGCGAGCTCGACATGGGCACCGGTTTCGACGACATGACCAATTTGTCGCACCCGGCGCTGGAAGAAGGCTTCCTGATCACCGGCGAGCTCACCGATGAGCAGGTGGCCAACCGCCGTCTGCTGCGCGAGGGCATGCTGGAGGCGGGCTTCTTCGGCATCAACACCGAATGGTGGCATTTCGACTGCGGCGACCGCGAACTGGTGCGCGCCACCTACCGCCGCGTGCTCTGACATGCGCGGCCTTGGCCCCTCACGCTGGCTGCGCGCTGCGATCGCCGTAGCCTGCATCCTGCTGGCGCCGCAACTGCAGGCCCAATCGGTCGCCTTCACCTTCGACGACGGCCCGATCCTGGCCGCTACCCCATACCTGGGACCGCAGGCCCGTAACGCGGCCATGCTGGCGGCGCTGGCGCGGCACCAGGTCCAGGCCGCGCTGTTCGTCACCGTCGGGCATGGCGCCGACCGCCCGGAAGGCCTGGCGCTGGCGCGCGCCTGGGGCCAGGCCGGCCACGCGCTCGCCAACCACACCATGACGCATCCGGACCTGGACAGCGACAAGGTCACGCTCGCCCAGTACCAGCAGGAAGTGCTCGACTGCGACCGCGTCATCGCCGCGCTGCCGGGCTACCAGAAGTGGTACCGCTTCACCTACCTGCGCGAAGGGAACAGCAAGGACAAGCGCGACGGCATGCGCGCCTTTCTCCGCCAGCAGGGCTACCGCAACGGCTACGTCACGCTCGACACCAGCGACTGGCGGTTGAACGAGAAGCTGACCGAGGTGCTGGCGAAGAATCCGCAGGCGAACGTCGAGCCGATCCGCCAGGCCTACCTGGCGCACATCCGCCAGCGTGCGCTGGCCTACCGCGAGCTGGGGCAACGGCTGCAGGGCAGGGACATCCCGCAGGTCCTGCTGCTGCACCATAACCTGATCAATGCGATGTGGCTGGACGACGTGATCCGCCAGTTCAAGGACATGGGCTGGACCATCACCACGCCGGCGCAGGCCTATGCCGATCCCGTCTACCGCTTCATGCCGGAACGTCCCGGCGGCAGCCTGTTGCTGGCCATGGGGCGCAGCCTGGGAATGACGCCTGCGGAACTGGGACTGCGCCTGATGGACGACGGCGACTTCGAGATCGAGGCCCTCGCGCAGCAGGGTCTTTGAAACCGGCGCGGGCTTGCGCGCCGGGCCGTTGCGCTGGCTCATAGGTAGCGGGCTGGACAGTAGCTAAAGTTAGTCCAGACGATGCCGAAAGGAGCGCTACCATGCCTGCCTTCGATCACGTACGCCGCCTGTGCGGCGCGCTTGCCGCAAGCTGCTTTCTCCTGACCTCACCGCTGCATGCGCAGTCGGTGGCCCTGAGCTTCGATGACGGTCCCTCGCTGGCCCCAACCCCGCTCCTGTCGCCCCAGGCCCGCAACGACGCGATGCTGGCGGCGCTGGCCAGGCACGGCGTCCAGGCGGCGCTGTTCGTCACCGCCGGCTTCGGCACCAACCGGCCCGAAGGCATGGCGATGGCGATGGCGTGGGGGCTGGCCGGCCATGTCATCGCCAACCATACGGTGACCCATCCGGACCTGGACGACCCCGCGGTCACGCTGGCGCAGTACCAGCAGGAAGTGCTCGACTGCGACCGCGTCATCGCGGCGCTGCCCGGCTACCAGAAGTGGTTCCGCTTCCCCTACCTGCGCGAAGGGGGCACGCCTGAAAAACGCGAGGGCATGCGCGCCTTCCTGGGCGAGCACGGCTACCGCAATGCGCGTATCACGCTGGACACCGCCGACTGGCGCCTGAATGGCGAACTGCTCGAGGCGCTCGCGAAGAATCCGCAGACGGACCTCGAGCCCTTCCACCAGGCCTACCTGGCGCAGGTCCGCGAGCGTGCCGAGACCTACCGCGAACTGGCCCGGCGCCTCCAGGGCCGCGACATACCGCATGTGGCCCTGCTGCACCATAACCTGATCAATGCGCTGTGGCTGGACGACGTGATCACCCTGTTCCAGGACATGGGCTGGACCATCACGAGCCCGGCGTATGCGTATGGCGGCAGGATCCACCATTTGACGCCGAAGCCTCCGGCGCCGGCGCTGAGGATGCTCTAGGGCAGGGCCGGTGCCTGTGCCGGCGCCGCCGGCGCTCCCGAACGCGCCACCCAGTCCACCAGCGCATCGAGCACCGCGCGTCCGCGGCCGTTGCCGGCCTGCTCGCTGTTGACGATCGCGACGAACACGTTCTGCACGCCGTCCGCATCCGGCACGTAGCCCGCCAGCGCCACCACGTTGCGCAGCGTGCCGGTCTTCAGGCGCGCACGTCCCGCCGCCGCGGTGCCCTGCAGGCGGCGGCGCAGGGTGCCGTCGATGCCGGCGATCGGCATGCTGGACTGGAATTCGGGCGACCAGTTGCTGCGCAGGCCGGCCTGCAGCAGGTAGGCCATCTGCTGCGGCGTGATGCGTTCAAGGCGCGACAGACCCGAGCCGTTCTCGATCACGAAGCCGGCATCGTCGATGCGCTGGCCGCGCATCCATTCGCGCACCGCGGCATCGGCCCGTGCGAAGGTACTCTCGCCGTTGACCGGAAGGGCGAAGCTGCCCGCTGCCGGATCCGGCTGCAGGCTGCCCAGGCTGAGGAACAGGGTGCGCGCCAGCAGGTTGTCCGAGGGCTTGTTGGTGTCGCGGACCAGCTCCGGCAGCATGCGCGAGGTATGCTCGGCCAGCAGGGTCGAGTCGGGCGGCGCCGTGCCCTCGACCGCCTTGCCGCTGAACTTCCCGCCCAGCTCCTTCCACTTCTGGCGGAACAGGCGTTCGATGTAGTCGTTCCGGTCCAGCACGTTGATGCTGTAGCTGCGCGCGCAGTCTTTCGGGAAGGTCCCGTGCAGGAGCACCCGGATGCGGCCGTCCTTCTGGCGCACGGCTTCCGGCAGCTTCCAGCCGTCTTCCCACTTCGCGCAGTCGGCGTCGACGAGCGTCATGTCGGAGCCGATGCTCACGCGGTCCAGTTGCGGCTGCATCTCCAGCTTCAGGCGCTTGCTGGTCGAGCGCATGTCGATCTGGATCATGTTCTTGTTGACCAGCAGCGCATCCGGGATCACGTTGTAATAGGCCTCGGGCGACTCGTCGAAGGGCGCGATGCCGACGTCCGTGCGTGCCGGCTGCCACAGGCTGCGGTCCAGCACCAGGTCGCCCTCGATGCGGCGGATGCCCTGGTAGTGCAGGGCGCGCAGCATGTTTTCCAGGTCTTCGCCGGACAGGTCGGCGTCGGCGCCGCCTTTCAGGATCAGGTTGCCGCGCAGGACGCCCTTCTCGATCTCGCCCGTGGTGCGCAGCTCGGTGCGGCCGCGGAAGGCGGGGCCGAGGCGCTCCAGGCTGACCATGGTCGTCACCAGCTTCATGGTCGATGCCGGCTGCATCGGCCGGTCGGCCTGGTGCGACAGCACCACGCTGTCGCCCTTGAGCACCAGCACACCGAGGGCGTCTTCGGGCAGGCCCTGCTGCGCCAGCACCTGGGCGACCGGCGCCGGCAGCTGGGCGTGGGCGCTGCCGAAAACGGCAACGAAGAGGGTGGCGAGGGTAAGGCGGCGCAGCATGATGACTCCTGATTAACCGAAGAACAGATAGGCGACGAAGATGGCGCCGATGACGCCGGCCAGGTCGGCCAGCAGGCCGTAGCCGATCGCATAGCGGGTCTTGCGGATGCCGACCGAGCCGAAATACAGCGCGATGATGTAGAAGGTGGTGTCGGCGGCGCCCTGCAGGATGCTGGCCAGGCGGCCCACGAAGGAGTCGACGCCGTAGGTGGTCATGGCGTCGATCATCATGGCGCGCGAGCCGCTGCCCGACAGCGGTTTCATGAGCGCGGTCGGCAGCGCGCCGACGAAGTCGGTCGGCAGGCCGAGGGCGGTGAAGATCCAGGCGAAGCCGCTCACGATCAGGCCCAGGATGCCCGAGTTGCGCACCACGCTGATCGCCACCAGCATGCCGACCAGGTAGGGAATGATCCGCAGCGAGGTCTCGATGCCGCCCTTGGCCCCTTCGATGAAGGCTTCGAACACGTTCACCTTCTTCGCCAGCGCGCCGACCATGAAAGCCGCGATGATCGAGAACAGGATCAGGTTGGCGGTGACCACCGAGACCAGCTGGATCTGCGCCTTGTCGAGGAAGACGGTGAAGTACCAGACCAGCAGGGCGATGAGGGCGGTCAGGCCGCCGATCCAGCCGAACACCGCCGGGTGCAGCAGGTTGATGCGCTGGCGCAGGCTGACGGCGATGATGCCGGTCATGGTCGAGCAGTAGGTCGCGATCAGGGTCGGGATGAAGATGTCGGCCGGATTCGCGGCCCCGAGAATTGCGCGCTGGGCCATGATCGCCAGCGGGATGATGGTCAGGCCCGAGGTCTGGATCACCAGGAACATGATCTGCGCGTCGCTGGCCTCGTCCTTGTTCGGGTTCAGGGTCTGCAGGCTTTCCATGGCCTTCAGGCCGAAGGGGGTGGCGGCATTGTCCAGGCCGAGCATGTTGGCCGAGAAGTTCATCACCATGTGGCCGTTGGCCGGATGGTCCTTCGGCACGCCCGGGAAGATGCGCGAGAAGAAGGGCGCGATGATGCGGGCGAACAGGTTGATGGCGCCGGCCTTTTCGCCGACGTTCATGATGCCCAGCCAGAGCGTCATGACGCCGGCCAGGGGCAGGGCGATGTCCATCACCGCCATCTTGGCCGACGAGAAGGTGCCGTCGATGATGCGCTTGAAGATCTCGGTATCGCCCAGGAACAGCCATTGCGCGAGTGCCGCGATGAAGCCGACGAGGAAGAAGCCAGTCCAGATGTAATTGAGTGCCATGTGAATGCCGCTGCTGAGATCGTACGATTGTGCAGCGGAGAGTATAGGCCCGGAAACAGCTGCGCAGATGAAAGAATGCGCCTGCGCCATGTTTAAAAGTTATAAGGGGCGGCGGCCTGCCCGCTTTTTTGTTTGCTTCATGGCATGAAAATCAGGGCATAATCCTTCTCCACCCCGCGCCTACCGGAGAAGCCCAGCATGCATCGCCCCTCTCGCCTTAGCCTGTGCAGCCTCGTTTTCATCGTCGGCAGCGTCGCCGCCGTGCATGCCTATGCCCAGGCGCCGGCCGCGAGCCGGGGCGAACGCGTGGCGGCCTTGCTTCCCGAGATAGACAAGATGTACACGGAGCTTGCCGCCAAGGAGCACCTGCCGGGCCTGGTGTACGGCGTGGTCCTCGATGGCAAGCTGGTGCACATGCGCCCGCTCGGCCTGGCCGACGTGGAGCGCAAGACCCCTGTGACGGGGTCGACCGAATTCCGTATTGCCTCGATGAGCAAAAGCTTCGTGGCGATGGCGGCGCTAAAACTGCGTGACGCGGGCAAGCTGCGGCTCGACGATCCGGTCGCCGACTATCTGCCCGAAGTGCGCCGGGTCCAGCTGCCGACGAGCGACTCGCCCGCGCTGACGATCCGCCACTTGACGACCATGACCACCGGGCTGCCCGAGGACAATCCCTGGGGCGACCGCCAGATGGCTGTCCCGAATGCCAGGCTCGAGCAGCTGGTCGGCGCCGGGCTGTCGTTTTCCAACGCGCCCGGGCAGACCTTCGAATACAGCAACCTCGGCTACATCCTGCTGGGCAAGGTAGTGAGCAAGGTGTCGGGCATGCGCTTCCAGGACTACGTGACGCGCGAGATCCTGCGGCCGCTGGGCATGCACAACACGCGCTGGGAATATACGCAGGCCGCGCCGGGCAAGCTGGCGCTGGGCTATCGCTGGGACCGCGATCACTGGGAGGCGGAGCCTATCCTGCACGACGGCGACGGCGCCGCGATGGGCGGCCTGATCACGACGGCGGACGACTTCGCGCGCTACGTCGCCTTCCACCTGGACGCCTGGCCGGCCCGCAACGATCCGGAACGCGGACCGCTGCGCCGTGCCTCGGTGCGCGAGATGCACCTGCCGCAGGCGTTTGCCGGCCTGTCCACCAAGGCCACCCTGAGCGACATGACAACGCCGAATCCGACCGTGAGCTTCTACAGCCATGGCCTGGTCTGGCAGCGCGACAGCCGCAACGTGGTGAGCTCGGGCCATTCGGGCGGCCTGCCGGGCTTCGGCAGCCAGTACCGTTTCGCGCCGGACCACGGGGTGGGCGTGTTCGCCTTCACCAACCTGCGCTACGGGCCGGTGTACGGCCCGACCGCCAAGGCGCTGGCCATGCTGGTCGAGCGTGCCGAGCTTGGCCCGCGCCCCATTCCCGTATCGTCGATCCTGGCGACGCGCCATGGGCAAGTGGCGCAACTGGTGCAGTCGTGGGATGCGGCGCTGGCAAGTGCGATCGCGGCCGACAACCTGTTCCTCGACCGCTCGCGCGAAGACTGGATCGTGCACGCGCGCGAAAAGCTGGGGCCGATCGGGAAGATTACCTCGGTCGGCCCGATCAAGGCCGACAACGCCTTGCGCGGCAGCTTCCCGCTGGTCGGCGAGCGTGGCAGGGTAGATGTCGCCTTCACGCTCACGCCCGAACGCGAGCCCAAGGTGCAGGAGATCACGCTCACGCCGGCGAAGCAATAAGCACCGTTTCGCTGCAGCCGCGGCTATGATACGCAGGTTTTCCCTGCCGATATCGTTCGCCATGACACTTCGCCTGACCGCCGCCGCCCTCCTGTTCTCCCTGCTGTGCGCCGGTAGCGCGAACGCGCAGGAAAAAGTCCTGCGCATGTTCCTGTCCACCAGCGAAACCGGCCTGGACCCGGCCGTGGCCTCGGACAACGCCACCCTCTCGCTGCTGGAAAACCTGTTCGACCCCCTGCTGCGCTACGACTACCTGGCGCGTCCGGCCAAGCTGCGGCCCAACACGGCCGCCGCCATGCCCGAGGTGAGCGCCGACGGCCTGACCTACACCTTCCGCATCCGCCCCGGCATCCATTTCACGCCGGACCCGGCTTTCAAGGGAGCGAAGCGCGAGATGACCGCCCAGGACTACGTCTACAGCATCAAGCGCCTGCGCGATCCCGCCACCAGGTCGCCCTGGGCCGCCACCTTCGAAGGCGTGGCCGAGCTGCGCGCCCTCGACCGCCATACCTTGCGCATCCGCCTGAAGGCGCCGGACAACAACTTCCTGTTCTACCTGGCGATGCCCGCCTCGAGCGCGGTGGCGCGCGAAGTGATCGAGGCCTACCCGGGCCAGGCCGGCAACCACCCGGTCGGCACCGGCCCCTTCATGGTCGGCGAGTGGAAGCGCAGCGACCGCATCGTCCTGCTGGCGAATCCCGATTCGACCGCCGTGTTCCATGCGACGCCCGGGGATAAGCCCGAAGACAAGGCGATCGCCGCCGCCCTCGAGGGCAAGCGCCTGCCGCGGGTGGACCGGGTCGAGGTGCGCATCGCCGAGGAATTCCAGGGCCGCATGCTGGGTTTCCTGAACGCCGAGTACGACTACCTGGAGCAGATTCCGGAGTCGATGACCGACATGGTGGTCAGCGACGGCCAGCTCAAGCCCGAACTGGCGGCGCGCGGCATCGTGCTGTCGCGCTTCCCGGTCCTGCAGACCTACTACATGTGGATGAACATGAACGACCCGGTCGTCGGCGGCTATGGCAAGGACAAGGTGGCGCTGCGCCGCGCGATCTCGATGGCCTACAACAGCGCCGAGGACATCGCGCTGCTGAAGAAGGGCTTCGCGATCAAGGCCGAATCGCCGCTGCCGCCCAATGTGCTGGGCTACGACCCGAACTATCGCAGTCCGGTGCCCTACGATCCGGCATTGGCCAATGCGCTGCTGGACCGCTACGGCTACACCCGGCGCGACCCGGACGGGTTTCGGCGCACGCCCGACGGCAGGCCGCTGACGCTGACCATGCACAGCGAGGCCACGGTCGGCGGCCGCCTGCGCGACGAGTTGTGGCGCAAGTGCCTGAACGCGATCGGCCTGCGCGTCGTGTTCAAGTCGGACAAGAAGACCGAGATCATCAAGGCCTCGCGCCTGGGCACGGTCCAGATGTTCGAGAGCAACTGGATCGCCGACTTCCCCGATGGCGACAACTTCTACCAGCTGCTGTACGGCCCCAACGCCGGCCGCGCCAATTACGCGCGTTTCAACCTGCCCGCCTATAACCAGCGCTACGAACAGGCGCGCCTGCTCAGCGACGGCCCCGCGCGCCAGAAGCTGTATTTCGAGATGAACCAGCTGATCCACGCCTATAACCCGTGGGTGCCGCTGACCCAGGTCTTGTCGGGCGATCTGCGCCATCCGTGGTTGAAAAACTACAAACGCCATCCGGTTGAATTCACGACCTGGCGTTATCTGGATGTCGATGTTGCGCAAAGAGCACGCTCCAGCAGAGGTGCGCGCTAGTTTTGGTGAGTTTTTCCCAAATAAAACATTCCCCTTAGTTATACTGGCCGCCGGATATTTCATTGGATAGCCGTAAATAAGAAGGCTTACCCTGAAATCGAAAAATAACGTAATGCCAAGACATTACAACGAAGATCGGCCAGGAATTCCTGGGTCGCCAAGGGAAAAACGTTAGGAGAAACGCGTGAAGGTAAAGAAGCTCGCTCAATTGATCGCCCTGATGGGCGCGGTCAGCCCGGCCATCGCACAGAATGTGCAGATTTCCGGTCCGGTCCAGCGTGTCGAGATCACCGGCAGTAGCATCAAGCGCATCGCCAAGGAAGGCGCGCTGCCGGTCGAGGTCATCACGGCCAAGCAGCTCGAAGCCCAGGGCATCGTCACCGCCGAGCAGCTGATCGCGACGCTGAACGTCAACGGCAACGGTTCCGACAACCTGGCCTCGAACGCCGACGTCACCTCGGGTGCGCAGCGCGGCAACAACGGCGCCTCCTCGGCCAACCTGCGCGGCCAGGGCGCCGATTCGACCCTGGTGCTGCTGAACGGCCGCCGCGTGGCGACCCACGGCATGAAGGGTTCCGCGGTCGACCTGAACTCGATCCCGATGGCGGCGGTGGAGCGCGTCGAGGTGCTGAAGGACGGCGCCTCCGCGATCTACGGCACCGACGCGATCGGCGGCGTGATCAACTTCATCCTTAAAAAGAATTACCGGGGCCTGGAAACCCAGGCCTTCGTCGACGTCACCGAGGCCGGCGGCAGCGAGATCGGCCGCGCGTCGATCACCGGCGGCTGGGGCGACCTGCAGGTCGACGGCTGGAACGTGCTGGCGACCTTCGCGCACAGCCAGAACAAGGCCCTGCGCGGCGACCAGCGCGACTTCGTCAACACCTTCCAGCCGGACCGCGGCGTCTCGGTGGATACCCGCGGCTCGCCAAGCGCCAACGTGTTCGCCACCACCCTGGCCCCGACCCTGCTGTCGCGCACCGGCACCGGCCCGACCCTGCCGGGCGGCGGCACCACCACCTATAACGGCATCAGCCTGCTCGACCTGCCGGGCGGCGCGGGCTGCAACAGCATCGACGGCATGGGCCCGTACGACGAGAAACTGTGGAACAGCGCCGGCTCCGCCTATGGCTGCGCCTGGGACACCGGCCGCGCGGCCGTGCTGCAGCAGCCGGTCAAGAACAGCAATGCGCTGGCGCGCGCCACCTTCCAGTCGGGCGATCACCAGTTCTTCATCGAAGGCGTGGCCTCGAACGTGGAAGTGTCCAAGCGCTTCTCGCCGAACCAGATTTCGCCCTCCAGCTCGACTTTCGGCCCGACCTCCTTCTATCCGCGCACCGGCGCCGCCTACGACAGCGTCTACAATGCGCTGGTCAAGGTGTTCCCGAGCATCTCGGCCAACTACGGCCTGCCGATCGCCTACCGCTGGCGCTGCATGGAGTGCGGCAACCGCGAAATCGTGACCGAATCGAAGGCCGCCCGCGTGCTGGTCGGCGCCGACGGCCCGGTCAACCTGTTCGGCCGCAGCTATGACTACCGCGTCGGCCTGTCGCGTGCCTTCAGCGAGTCGGAATCGCAGCTGGGCACTGGCTACAACTACACCGTTGCCCTGGCCAATGTGCTGGGCTCGGGCATCGTCAACCCCTTCCTGCTGCCGGGCCAGACCCAGTCGCAGGCGGCGATCGACGCGATCCAGGCCACCTCGGCCGCAGGCGTCACCCTGTATGGCGGCAAGACCATCCTGACCCAGCTCGACGGCGCGCTGTCGGGCGAGCTGTTCAACCTGCCGGCCGGCGCCGTCATGGGCGCAGTCGGCTTCGACCTGCGCCGCGAAGAGTACAAGTTCAACGGCGACAAGCGTGCCGCAGCCGCCCGTCCGGCGATCCTGAACGCGCCCTTCGACGACGCCAACGCCCTGGACAACGTGCATCGCGACATCAAGGCCGTGTACGCCGAACTGCTGGTGCCGGTGGTCAAGAACCTCGACATCACCCTGGCCATCCGCCGCGACCACTACAGCGGCATCGGCAGCACCACCAACCCGAAGGTCTCGTTCCGCTACCAGCCGATCCCGCAGCTGCTGTTCCGCGGTTCGTACAACGAGGGCTTCCGCGCCCCGTCGTTCAACCAGCTGTTCAACGGCATCACCGAGTCGCCGTACGCCGGCAAGGACCTGGTCGACCCGGCCAAGTGCCCGACCGGCCTGGTCGACGCGACCAAGCCAGGCTGCGAATCGATCACCCCGAACTACATCACCGGCGGCAAGTCGAACCTGGGCCCGGAAACCGCGAAGCAAGGCACCATCGGTGTCGTGATCGAGCCGTTCAACTGGTTCTCGGCCAACGCCGACCTGTGGGAGATCCGCAAGCAGAACACCATCGATTCGTTCAGCACGTCGACCATGGTGGCGAACTACAACCTGTTCAAGGATCAGTTCATCCGCGACGCGGCGGGCAACATCGCCATCATCGACCAGCGCTGGGTCAACGCCGGCGAGCGCATCACCCGCGGCCTCGAGCTGGGCGCCCGCTTCAACGGCAAGTTCAGCACCGGTTCGCAGTGGACCCTGGGCATCGACGGTTCGCGCCTGCTGGAGAAAAAGTCGCGCGCCACCACCAACGCCGAATTCGGCAAGAGCGAAGTGGGCCGCTTCGTCTTCACCGGCGACCTGGGCCTGAAGTGGAAGCACAGCGCCTATGCGACCTACAAGTACGGCAACTGGAGCACCATGCTGCAGAACATCTACCGTTCGGGCTATGACGACCAGGTGCTGCCGGGCGTGGCCAACGGCCTGGTGAAGCCGGCCAACTGGAATCCGAAAGTGGATGCGTACTCGATCTTCCACCTGACGACTACCTACACCGGCTTCAAGAACCTGTCGCTGACCGCAGGCATCAAGAACCTGCTGGACGAAGATCCGCCGTTCGCTGTCACCTACGACAGCAACACCGGCGCGGGCAGCACCTGGGAACCGCGCGTGGCCGACCCGCGTGGCCGCTCGTTCACCCTGATGGCGACCTACAAGTTCTTCTAAGTTGATCGTATAAGTTGATCGAACCCGGCGGCCCGCTGTCGATGGAAGCGCAAGCTTCCACGGCGCGGGCCGTTTTTCCTTGTAGCGGATGTCGAGCATGAAAATCAGCCGGCGCGGCTTCGGCGCTTCCGTCGCAGCCGCTCTCTCCACCCCTGGCCTGGCCGCAGCCGCCCCGCGGCGCGCGTCCAGGCGCCTCATCAAACCCCCACGCCTGCGCCCCGGCGACCTGGTCGGCCTGATCGCCCCCGGCGGCTATGCCGACGACCGCCTGATCGAGAAAGCCGTCAGGAATATCGAAGCCCTCGGCCTGCGCGCCAAAGTGGGCACTTACATCAAGGCCGTGCACGGCAATTATGCGGGCTCGGTGCAGCAACGCCTGGCCGACCTGCACGCCATGTTCCTCGATCCCGAGGTGAAGATGATCTGGCCGATCCGCGGCGGCTCGGGCTGCATCTCGCTGCTGTCGACACTCGACTACGGACTGATTCGCCGCCACCCGAAGATCCTGCTCGGCTACTCGGACATCACCGCGCTGCACCTGGCGATCCATAACAAGACCGGCCTGGTGACCTTCCACGGCCCGGTGGCCTCGTCGACGCTGGCCGACTACCCGCGCGAGCACATGATGGCGGTGCTGTGCGACCCGCAGCCGCGCTACACGATCCCGATGGCGCCGGAAAACGCCCTGAAGGCCCAGACCATGCCGCATTTCGGCATCCGCACCCTGACCTCGGGCACGGCCACCGGTCCGCTCCTGGGCGGCAACCTGTCGATCGTGGCGGCCCTGTGCGGCACGCCCTATGCGGCGGACTTCCGCAACGCCCTGCTGTTCCTGGAAGAGGTGGACGAGGCGCCCTACCGCCTGGACCGCTGGATGACCCAGCTCGACCTGTCGTTCGGCTTCGCGAATGCGGCCGGGGTCATGGTCGGCATCTGCGAGGACTGCGCGCCGCAGGAGGGCAGGCGCTCATTGAGCCTGGACGAGACCTTCGACCAGCATCTCAAGCCCCTGACCATTCCGGCGGTGACCGGCTACTCGATCGGCCACATCCGCCACCAGTTCATGCTGCCGGTGGGTTTGCGCGCCACCCTCGATACGGCGGCCCGAACGGTGACGCTGCTGGAGTCCTGCGTTACCTGACGTAGGGGGGCGGCTATACCGAGATCCGCGTATCTGCCGGCGGCCTGGATGCCGCCCACGCGTTCAAACCAGGCATGAATGTCTGCATCGCTGCGCAAAGGGGAGCTGAACGCGTGGGCGGCGCCATGGCCGCGTGTGGTCCAACTGCCAGGTGGAGCCGCCCACCCTACATCCGCAAGCTCATCGACACCGCGCCGATCGATTGTCCTTCGATGCGGTACAAGTCCGGCACTTCGCCGGTCTCGACGAAGCCCATGCGCACGTACAAGGCACGCGCCTTGTGGTTCTGCGACAGCACCTCGAGATCCACCCAGGCGAAGCCGCTGGCGCGGGCCCAGGCCAGCGCTTCCTGTACCAGGCGCGTGCCGATGCCCGCGCGGCGCAGGTCGTGGCGCACGCCCATGCCGAGCAGGGTGCGGTGGCTCGATGCCGGTTCCGGCCTGCCGCGCAGGTCGATGTGGCCGGCAATCGCGCCGTCGTCGTCGAGTGCGATCCACACGTGGCGCCAGCCCGGGTGGCCAGGCGAGCTTGTCATGCCGGCGCTGAAACGTTCGCGCATGGCCAGCGGCACGCCCTCCGTTGTCGGCGCCATCGGCTGGAACAGCAGGCCGTCGCGGCCGTTCTCCGCCAGCTGTTCGCCCAGGTAGGCGAACAGCGCCGGCAAGTCCTCCGGTGTAGCGGGACGAATCGTGATCACAGCGCGCGGGCGATCAGGATCTTCTGGATGTCGCTGGTGCCTTCGTAGATCTGGCACACGCGCACGTCGCGGTAGATGCGCTCGACCGGGAAGTCAGCCACGTAGCCATAGCCGCCAAACACCTGCATGGCGCTGGAGACCACGCGTTCGGCCATCTCGGAAGCGAACAGCTTGGCCATCGCGGCTTCCTTCAGGCAGGGCAGGCCCGCGTCCTTCATCGACGCCGCGTGCAGGATCAGCTGGCGCGCGGCCTCGATCTGCATCGCCATCTCGGCCAGGCGGAACTGCACCGACTGGTGTTCGAAGATCGGCTTGCCGAAGCTTTCGCGGTCTTTCGCATAGCTAAGGGCAGCCTCGTAGGCGGCGCGCGCCATGCCGACCGACTGCGAGGCGATGCCGATGCGGCCGCCCTCCAGGCCCGACAGGGCGATCTTGTAGCCCATGCCTTCCTCGCCGATCAGGTTCGCGGCCGGGACGCGGCAATTGTCGAACACGATCTGCGCCGTGTCCGAGGAGTGCTGGCCCATCTTCTGTTCCAGGCCGGCGACGATGTAGCCGGGCGTATTCGTCTCGACCCAGAAGGCGCTGATGCCCTTCTTGCCGGCGGCTTTATCCGTGACCGCCATGACGATGGCCACGTCGCCGTACTTGCCGCTGGTGATGAACTGCTTGGTGCCGTTCAGGACGTAGTGGTCGCCGTCGCGGGTGGCCGTGGTGCGCAGGGCCGAGGCGTCGCTGCCGGTGTGCGGTTCGGTGAGGGCAAAGGCGCCCAGCATCTCGCCCCGGGCCAGCGGGACCAGGTAGCGTTGTTTCTGCTCTTCGTTCGCGTACATCATGGCGATCGAGCAGACCGGGCAGTTGTTGACCGAGATGATGGTCGAGGTGCCGCCGTCGCCGGCCGCGATCTCTTCCAGCACCAGCGCCAGCGACACGTAGTCGAGGCCCGCGCCGCCGTACTGCTCCGGCACCGCGACGCCGAAGGCGCCCAGGCCGGCCAGTTCCTTCAGCTCGTCCTTCGGAAAGTAGTGCTCGCGGTCCCAGCGCGCGGCGTTCGGGGCCAGGCGCTCCTGCGCGTAGCTGCGCAGGGCGTCGCGGATCATCTGGTGTTCTTCGCTCAGAATCATGGTGTCTCGTTGTTTGTTATGTGGTTACCACGGAATCGGCGTGCCGTCGTGGTTCAGGAAGGCGCCGTTGGACGATGCGTCCAGCTTGTCCAGCGTGGCGCGCAGGTCGCTCACGCTTTGCTCCACCGTGAGGGTGGCTCCGCTGCCGCCCATGTCGGTCTGGACCCAGCCCGGATGGAAGGACACGCAGGTCGCTCCTTGCGCGCCATAGGTGATGGCGGCATCGGCCAGCACCGAGTTGAGCGCGGCCTTGCTGGCGCGGTACAGGGTGCCTTCGGTGGAATTGCGTGCGCCGATCGAGCCCATCTTCGAGGACAGCACGGCGAGTTTACCGCGCGTGTCGGCCAGCAGCGGGCCGACGATCGGGAGCAGGCGCATGGCCGCCAGCACATTGGTGTGCATGACCGCGTCGAATTCGGGGCCGGTCGGGAAGCTCGAGCCCGAGGGGCCGTAGACGCCGGCCACCAGCCAGGCCACGTCGACCTGTTCGTCGTCGAGCCGCCAGCCCAGCGCCGCGATCGAATCGGCACTCAGGACGTCGAGCTGGTGGGCGGTCGCGCCCATCTGCGCCAGTTCGTCGCAGTCTTCCTGCTTGCGGGCGGTGGCGATCACGCGCCAGCCGTCCGCACGGTACTGGCGCACCATCTCGTGGCCGATGCCGCGCGAGGCACCGATAATCAGGGCAGTGGGCATAGCAAGCTCCTTGTGTCGGTTTTTGTAGGGTGGTCGGCTTCGCCGCCCACGCGGTGATTGTTGGCGGCTCCGCTTTCGTGCCGGATGATCTTGATGCTAATTATCACCGCGTGGGCGGGAGACCCGCCCACCCTACAATTCGTGGTTAATACAAGCTAAATTGGCCGTATTAACCACATTTCGTCATCAAACCAGCTCAATCGCCATCGCAGTCGCTTCACCGCCGCCGATGCACAGCGAGGCCACGCCGCGCTTGCCGCCGATGCGCTTCAGGGCGCCCAGCAGGGTGACGATGATGCGCGCGCCCGAGGCGCCGATCGGGTGGCCCAGGGCGCAGGCGCCGCCGTGGATGTTGACCTTGTTGTGCGGGATGTCGAGGTCGCGCATGGCGGCCATCGGCACCGCGGCGAAGGCTTCGTTGATCTCGAACAGATCCACGTCGCCCGCCGTCCAGCCGGTCTTCTTGAACAGCTTCTGCATCGCGCCGATCGGGGCGGTGGTGAACAGGTTCGGTTCCTGCGCGTGGGTGGCGTGGCCGAGCACGCGGGCGATCGGGGCCAGGCCCAGCTCTTTCGCTTTCGATTCGCGCATCATCACCAGGGCGGCGGCGCCGTCGTTGATCGACGAGGACGAGGCGGCGGTCACGGTGCCGTCCTTCTTGAATGCCGGCTTCAGGGACGGGATCTTGTCGACCTTGGCCTTCATCGGGCCTTCGTCCTTCTCGACCAGCAGTTCGCCGGTGCGGGTGGCGACCGAGACCGGCGCCACTTCCCAGTCGAACCAGCCTTCGTTGTTGGCGGCCTGGGCACGCTTGACCGATTCGATCGCGAAGTTGTCCTGCTCTTCGCGCGAGAACTGGTAAGTGGCCACGCACTCTTCGGCGAAGGTGCCCATCGAGCGGCCTTCGCCGGTCTTCTCGTTGCGCGAGTAGGCGTCTTCCAGGCCGTCGAGCATCATGTGGTCGAACATCGGGGCGTGGCCGATGCGGTAGCCGCCGCGCGCCTTCGGGATCAGGTAGGGCGCGTTGGTCATCGATTCCATGCCGCCCGCGACGACGATGTCGGCGCTGCCAGCCACCAGCTGGTCATGGGCGAAGATCGCGGCCTGCATCGCCGAGCCGCACATCTTCGAGAGGGTCACGGCGCCGGTCGACAGCGGCAGGCCGGCCTTGATCAGCGCCTGGCGTGCCGGGGCCTGGCCCTGGCCGGCCATCAGGCAGTTGCCGAAGTAGACGTGCTCGACGCTGTTGGCGTCGACGCCGGCGCGCTCCACCGCGGCCTTGATCGCCACCGCGCCGAGGTCGCTCGCCGACTTCGACGAAAAATCGCCCTGAAAGGCGCCCATCGGGGTACGGGCGGCGCCAACGATAACGACTGGATCATTCATTGTGTAAGTTCTCCAAAATGGGTGGGGATGGTGTGCTTGCGTCTTGTGCACAGAAACGGATCTGCTGGGGATAAGGGAAGACGTCGTCGACGACGCCCGCCAGTATGCGGTCCTTGTGGGATTGCCAATACGCGCGGGTCAACAGCTCCGCGTGGTGTTTCATGAAATGGCGCCGGATGCTCGGATTTCCAAGCAGGAAGCGGCCAAATTGTTCCGGAAAGACGTCGTGCCTGCCGATCGGGTACCAGGGTTCCGATGCCATCTCGTCCTCTTCGTTGCGCGCTTCCGGGATGTCGCGGAACTGGCAGTCGGTGAGGTATTCGATCTCGTCGTAATCATAGAACACGACGCGGCCGTGGCGGGTGACGCCGAAATTCTTGTACAGCATGTCGCCCGGGAAGATATTCGCGGCAACGAGGTCCTTGATCGCATTGCCGTATTCGATCACGCCGTGCTCCAGGCGTTCGTCGTCGCCGGCGGCCTGGGCCTCGGCCAGGTAGATATTCAGCGGCACCATGCGGCGCTCGATGTAAAGGTGGCGCACGATGATGCGCTCGCCTTCGATCTCGACCAGCGAGGGCGCGTGTTGCTTCAGCTCGTTCAATAACTCTTCCGAGAAGCGAGCCAGCGGGAAGGCGGCGTCGGAATACTCGAGGGTGTCGGCCATGCGCCCGACCCGGTCGTGGTGCTTCACCAGCAGGTATTTTTCCTTGACCTGGGCGCGCGTGGTTTCCTTGGGCGGCGGATAGAAATCCTTGATCACCTTGAACACATAAGGGAAGGACGGCAGTTCGAACACCAGCATCACCAGGCCGCGGATGCCCGGGGCGATGCGGAACAGGTCGGAACTGTGCTTCAAGTGCTGCAGGAAGTCGCGGTAGAACAGGGCCTTGCCCTGCTTCTGCAGGCCCAGCACCGTGTAGATCTCGCTGCGCGGCTTGCGCGGCATCAGGCTGCGCAGAAAACCCACGTAGGCCGAGGGCACCTCCATGTCCACCAAAAAGTAGGCGCGCGTGAAGCTGAACAGCAGGGTGATGTGGTAGACGTCGAGCAGCACCGTGTCCAGCACCAGCCGCCCCTGGCGGTCATGCAGCACCGGGATCACGAAAGGGTAGTTGCGCGGGCCGTTGATGACACGGCCGACGACGTAGGCGGCCTTGTTGCGAAAGAAGGGGCTGGACAGCACCTGCAGCTGCAGGTTCGGTTCCGCCTGCGCCAGCCCGAAGGCCTCGCTTAGTCGCGCCTCGACGCTGGCGACGTCGCGGTCGAGGTTGGCGAAGGGCACGGCGAACTGGAAGTTGGTGAGCACGCGGCGCAGGGCATTGCTCAGGCCGTCGGCCGCCGGATAGTAGACGCGGTAGGTCGGCAGCGGCTCCTCGGTCTCGATGTACTCGGTGGAGATCACCGGGCGCACGAAGATGTAGTCATTATGGTAGTAGCTGCGGTGCAGGATGATGCAGCTGACCGAGTTGAAGAAGGTTTCGGCCAGTTCCGGCTGCTTGTGGCCCGAGAGCAGGCCGATGTAGTGCAGCTTGGTTTCGCGCCAGACCGGGTCCGTCAGTTCTTCCGGGGCGTACTCGTCCTGCAGGACGTGGACGCATTCCTGCACGCGCTTGTCGTAGAAATCGATGCGTTCGCGCGCGGCCGCCTGGGCGGTGGTCCAGTCGGCGGCCTCGAAATGGCGCCGCGCCGCCTGGCTGGCCTGGCGGAACAGGCGGTAATGCTTGTCGAAGCCGTCCAGGATGGTGCGCGCGATGTCGAAGGCGATCTGGGAAGACAGCAGTTTGGGGAACGCTTGCTGGGTCATCGTTCGTCTCGCGCGCAGTGATAAGCGTACAGTTTATGGCAATGTAGGGTGGGCAGGTTCTCTGCCCACGCGTTCAAACCGAATATGAACAAACGCATCGGCTGTTCTTGCGGTGGTTGAACGCGTGGGCGGGAAACCCGCCCACCCTACGTATCCTTGGCTGATCCGATTATCCGGATTACATCGTCTCGCCGAACAGCTCGCGCCCGATCAGCATGCGGCGGATCTCGCTGGTGCCGGCGCCGATCTCGTACAGCTTGGCGTCGCGCCACAGGCGGCCGACCGGGTACTCGTTGATATAGCCGTTGCCGCCCAGGGTCTGGATCGCTTCGCCCGCCATCCAGGTCGCCTTCTCGGCGCTGTACAGGATGGCGCCGGCGGCGTCCTTGCGCAGGGCGCGCACCTGCTCCGGCGAGCTCGCGCGGTCGCAGGCCTGGCCCACGGCGTAGACGTAGGCGCGGCAAGCCATCATGGTCGAATACATGTCGGCGATCTTGCCCTGCATGAGCTGGAACTCGCCGATCGCCTGGCCGAACTGCTTGCGCTCGTGGATGTAGGGCACCACCGAATCCATGCAGGCCGACATGATGCCCAGCGGACCGCCCGACAGCACGGTGCGCTCGAAGTCCAGGCCCGACATCAGCACGTTGACGCCCTTGCCGACGCCGCCCAGCACGTTCTCGACCGGCACTTCGCAGTCCTGGAACACCAGTTCGCCGGTGTGCGAGCCCCGCATGCCCAGCTTGTCGAGCTTCTGGGCGATCGAGAAGCCCTTGAAGCCTTTTTCGATCAGGAAGGCGGTCATGCCGCGCGGGCCGGCTTCGAGGTCGGTCTTGGCGTACACCACCAGGGTGTCGGCGTCCGGACCGTTGGTGATCCACATCTTGGTGCCGTTCAGGACGTAACGGTCGCCCTTCAGTTCGGCCTTGAGCTTCATGCTGACGACGTCGGAACCGGCGTTCGGCTCGGACATGGCCAGCGCGCCCACGTGCTCGCCCGAGATCAGCTTGGGCAGGTACTTGCGCTTCTGCTCTTCGTTGCCGTTGCGCTTGATCTGGTTGACGCACAGGTTCGAGTGGGCGCCGTAGGACAGGCCGACCGAGGCCGAGGCGCGCGAGATTTCTTCCATCGCGACGATGTGGGCCAGGTAGCCCATGTTGGCGCCGCCGTATTCCTCGCCGACGGTAATGCCCAGCAGGCCGAGTTCGCCCATCTTCTTCCACAGGTCCATCGGGAACTGGTCGCTGCGGTCGATCTCGGCAGCGCGCGGTGCGATTTCGGCTGTCGCGAACTGTTGTACGGCTTCGCGCAGCGCGGCGATGTCTTCGCCATGGTCAAAGGTCAAGCCTGGGAGATGCAGCATTGTCGTCCTCGTGAACGGTGGTTGAGCAGGATAGGGTGCATGATACTCGCCTCTTACGTTAACGTAAACGTCAACTAAAGGGCCAAAAAAGGGAGGGTGCCAGGCCCTCCGCGTGCTTCAGGCGGCGTTCTTGTTGTCCGCGCTTTCCGCCAGCAGGCGGCGGCATTCTTCCTCATGTGCGGAAATTTCCTCGAGCGCCATCTCGATGTCGGCACGCTGCTGTTCCAGCGTCACGCGCTGGTGGGCCAGTACCCCGAGGAAGCGTTCGATCTGGGCCGCGGTGTCGCGTGGCGACTCGTACATGTCGACGATGCTCTTGATTTCCGACAGGGTCAGGCCCAGGCGCTTGCCGCGCAGGGTCAGTTTCAGCCGGGTACGGTCGCGCGGGGTATAGACGCGGTTGCGGCCGCCCACGCCTTCGCGCTTGGGACTGAGCAAGCCCTGGTCTTCATAAAAGCGGATGGCGCGGGCAGTGATGTCGAATTCGCGGGCCAGTTCGGCGATGGTGTAGGTGACCATGGTTCTCTATGAAGCAAAAGAAGCGAAACAGGGAATCGCTTACAATCGATGTCTGCGCCCCGGTTTACGTTTACGTTAACGGCATTGTAGCGCGACCGCCCACGACGAACACGAAAGTTTTCCATGAACCCGCTCGAAGCCCAGCTCGATTATCCCTTTGGCGACACCATCCCGGCACCGGGCATGGTCCATCAACTGGCGCCGGGCCTGGCCTGGATCCGGATGCCGCTGCCCTTCGCGCTCGACCACATCAACCTGTGGCTGCTGCGCGACGAACAGGAGGGCCGCGCCGGCTGGAGCGTGATCGACTGCGGCGCCGGAACCGACGCCACCCGCGCGGCCTGGGAACAGGTGCTGGGCGAGGGCTTGCAGGGCGCGCCGCTGTTGCGCGTGTTCGCCACCCATTGCCATCCCGACCACGTCGGCCTGTCGGGCTGGCTGAGCAGCCGCTTCGCGGCGCCGTTCTGGACCACCGCCGGGGAGTTCGCCTTTGCCCGCATGATGGCGGCGGCGCTGCCGGGCGTCGACGGCCCCTCAGCCATCCCGCACTTCGAGCGCCACGGTCTGGTGGACCCGGACATGCTGGAGCAGATGCGCAGCCGCCGCAATTACTATCCGTCCCTGGTGCCGGCGGTGCCGGAAGCCTATACCCGCCTGCAGGACGGCGACCTGGTCGAGATCGGCGGCAGGGGCTGGCGCGTGATCACCGGCTTCGGCCACTCGCCGGAACATGCGTCGCTGTATTCCGAGGAGCTGAAGGTCCTGGTTTCCGGCGACATGGTCTTGCCGCGCATTTCGACAAACGTGTCGGTATTCGCGGTCGAGCCGGAAGGCAACCCGCTAGACCTCTATCTGCAGTCGCTGGAAAAGTTCACAAACTTGCCTGAGGACACTCTTGTCCTGCCTTCGCATGGCAAGCCCTTCCGCGGCCTGCACACACGAATCGCTCAATTGCATGATCATCATGCGGCCCGCCTGGCCGAGGTGCTGGCGGCCTGTGTCGAGCCGAAGTCGGCCGTCGACATCGTGCCCCTGATGTTCCGCCGCCAGCTCGACGCCCATCAGCTCAGTTTCGCTCTGGGCGAGGCGCTAGCCCACTTGCATAAATTATGGCGCGATGGGATGCTGCGCCGCAGTAAGGATAGCGACGGTATTATTCGTTTCCGACTGGCCTGATCTCTTTCCGCAATGCCGGCAGCGTCGGCAATATGCATATTTGTTGCATACAATCGTGCGGCAATGTCATACTTTTTCCTTTAGGATATATTATCGATTCCCCGAATGGGGAATTGCGGTTAATATTTCCGGTTCGTAAAACATGCAAATTCTATTAAATAATCACATCTTTGTTACTTTTTAAAGGTATGATTGTTTGCTGAGGCTTCTCAGCCATAGAACGCCCGGCCGTCTGCACAGGCCATCCGCACATAACGTAAGCATTGCAATGAATTCAACCAATGAACGGGAGAGCTTCAGTGAGCGCCTGCAACAGGCGCTGAAGAACGCCCACTACTCGCCCGATAGCCCCACCCGCCTGGCCAGGGAATTCAACATCCGTTTCGAAGGCCGCCCGATCACCGTCCACGCCGCGCGCAAGTGGCTGGTGGGCGAAGCCATCCCGACCCAGGAAAAGCTGCGCATGATTGCCCAGTGGCTGGGCGTGCCGGCCGACTGGCTGCGCTTCGGCGGCGCCGAGCATGCCGCTGCCGGCAGCGAAAGCAATGGCGGTGGCGCCCGCTTCGAATCCGCGGACGTGAAGCTGATTGCAGATTTACAACGTCTGGACGAGCACCATCGCCAGCTGGCGCGCGAGTTCATCCGCATGCTGGTGCGAATGAATCACCAGAAGCCAGACCAGAAATAGTTTCGTATTTGCACTTTTCGTGAGTGCAGAACGGCACAAACAGCTGCAGCTGGGTCATAATCTGTCCAGTGGCGAGCGGATCCGCCGTCACCGGGTCATGTCAAGGAGCAGCTGCCGTATGCGAAACAACTACGCCAACACCGCCCAGCTCAAGGAACTGATGACCGCACCGCCGATGACGGCGGCGCGCCATGCCGAGGTGATGCGACAACGCAATGCCCGGCGGCGGATGCTCGAGGAAGCGCGCGAGGCGAAAAAGGCCGACGATCCGTTCGACGGCGACAAGCGCTAGCCGTCCAGCGCGTCTTTCATGCCGCCCCACCTGGGGGCGTGGGCGTTGTCGAGCCCGAGGAGGTCGACCGCCCGGTCGACCGTATGCTCGACCATCTCTTCGATCGTCGCCGGACGGTGATAAAAGCTCGGCAGGGGCGGGAACACGATGCCGCCCATCTCCGTCACCGCCGTCATATTGCGCAGGTGCGCCAGGTTGAAGGGCGTCTCACGCACCATCAGCACCAGCCTGCGCCTTTCCTTCAGCATCACGTCCGCGGCGCGCGTGACCAGGTTGTCCGACAGGCCATGGGCGACGGCCGCCAGGGTTTTCATCGAACAGGGAGCGATCACCATGCCGTCGGTCTGGAACGAACCGCTGGCGATCGAGGCGCCGATGTCGCGGTTGCGGTGGACGACGTGGGCCAGCGCCTCGGCATCGCGCCGCTGCAGGCCGAGTTCCTGGTGCAGGGTGAGGGAGGCGGCGTCGGAAATCACCAGGTGGGTCTCGACGCCGGGAGTCGCGTGCAGCCGCCGCAGCAGCTGCACGCCATACGTCGCGCCGGTTGCGCCAGTGATGGCGACGATAATACGGCGCGGACGCGCGGCCATGTGATCAGCCGTTCTTCAGCAGGGTCTGCAGCTCGCCCGATTCGTACATCTCGTTCATGATGTCGGTGCCGCCGATGAATTCGCCGCGCACGTAGAGCTGCGGGATGGTCGGCCAGTTCGAGTAGTCCTTGATGCCCTGGCGGACTTCCGCGTCTTCCAGGACGTTGACGGTGGCGATGTTGTCGACACCGCAGGCTTTCAGGATCTGGATGGCGCGGCCCGAGAAGCCGCATTGCGGGAATTGCGCGGTTCCCTTCATGAACAGCACGACCGGGGTGTTGGTCACGGTGTCTTTGATCCAGGTTTGAACGTCGCTCATGTGTGTGCCTTCAGTGGGAATGGATAAGATGCCGCCATTTTATAAGAATTCGGCAGGGCGGGCACGGGGCCTGGCGTCGTTCTCCCGCCTGCTGTGACAATCGGCGGATTTTTACCGGAAAATCCCCGCTATGATGGCCTTTCATGCCACCCGAACGGGAACCATCATGAGCGCCTACCGAGGCTTTGCTTCCATGCCATCGCCCCTGCTGTGGTGCATGGCTGCCTTCTTTGTCATTGCCGGCATGTACGAAATCATCACCGGCATGTACCGGGAACCTCTGGAAGACGTCCTGCTCTACATCGGCCAGCTGCCGGCCGGCCTGTTCCTCTTGTACTGCGCGGTGCAGGCCTGGCGCGACCGCCGCGCCGAGCTGGCATCAACGCGCACGACCATGGTCGGCTACGCCTGCTTCGGCCTGTTCTGCCTGTGCTTCCTGGTGAAGGTGGGCATGACCGCGGTGCGCGTCCTGGGCTGAACCGGCCCGCGTTTTTTGCCCATGGGCGGGGCGGGACTGGTATGATCGCGCGCATTCCCTTCGTCCGGCAAGCATCATGCAACAGACACCCCAACGCAGACCCTCGGCCACCGCCAATTTCGCGATCGGCGCCCTGCTGGCCATCCCCGGCCTGATCAACCTCATCGAGGGCCTGATGGGCCTGGGCATCGGCCGCCTCCTGTGCGGCATCGCGGCCCTCGGCTATGGCCTGCTGCTGGTGCGCGAAGGACTGCATATCAAGAAAACCGGACTGCCCGGGTTGCCGCAAAAGCGCATGATCCTGATCGGCTTCGGCTTCCTGAGCGTCTACATGGTCGGGCTGTTCCTCAAGCACGCGGGCTGACCGGCTCACCAGCCGGCCACCGCGCACGCGCCATTACTTCTTCAGCTTGGCGAAGGCCGCGGCCATCGCGCCGCCGGCGGCCTGCGCCGGCTTCTCCTGGCGCTGATGCTGGGCCAGGCGCTTGCTGTCGTTGCGGTCGCCGCGCTGCTCCGGACGCGCGCCCGGCTGCGGCGCTGCATCCGACAGGCGCATGGTGAGCGCGATGCGCTTGCGCTTGACGTCCACTTCCAGCACTTTCACCTTCACCACCTGGCCGGCCTTGACCACGGTGTGCGGGTCTTTCACAAACGTGTTCGACAGCGCCGAGATGTGCACCAGTCCGTCCTGGTGCACGCCGATGTCGACAAAGGCGCCGAAGGCGGCCACGTTGGTCACCACGCCTTCCAGGATCATGTCCGGGCGCAGGTCCGAGATTTCTTCAACGCCTTCCTTGAAGGTCGCGGTGGTGAATTCCGGACGCGGGTCGCGGCCCGGCTTTTCCAGTTCCTTCAGGATGTCGGTCACGGTCGGCACGCCGAATTTGTCATCCGCATACTTGGCCGGGTTGAGCGACTTGATGAGCGTACTGTCGCCGATCACCGCCTTCATGTCGCGCTTGATGTCGCCCAGGATCTTCTCGACCACCGGATAGGATTCCGGGTGGACCGCCGAGGCGTCCAGCGGGTTCTCGCCGTTCATCACGCGCAAGAAGCCGGCCGCCTGCTCGAAGGTCTTGTCGCCCAGGCGCGGCACCTTCTTCAATGCCGCGCGCGAGGCAAAAGCGCCCTGCATGTCGCGGTAGTTCACGATGCTCTGCGCCACGCTGCCGGATAAACCCGAGACCCGCGCCAGCAGCGGCGCCGAAGCCGTGTTCACGTCCACGCCCACCGCGTTCACGCAATCCTCGACCACGGCGTCGAGCGAACGCGCGAGCTGGGTCTGCGACACGTCGTGCTGGTACTGGCCGACGCCGATCGACTTCGGGTCGATCTTGACCAGTTCCGCCAGCGGGTCCTGCAGGCGGCGCGCGATCGAGACCGCGCCGCGCAGCGACACGTCCAGTTCCGGCAGCTCGCGCGAGGCGAATTCCGAGGCCGAATACACCGAGGCGCCGGCTTCCGAGACGACGATCTTGGTCAGCTTGAGCTCCGGGCGTTGCTTGATCAGGTCCTGGGCCAGCTTGTCGGTCTCGCGCGAGGCGGTGCCGTTGCCGATCGAGATCAGCGACACATTGTGCTTGGCCGCCAGCTGGCCGAGCACGTGCAGGGCGCCGTCCCAGTCGTTGCGCGGCTGGTGCGGGTAGACGGTGGCGGTGTCGACCACCTTGCCGGTGGCGTCCACCACCGCCACCTTGACGCCGGTGCGCAGGCCCGGGTCCAGGCCCATGGTGGCACGCGGGCCGGCCGGCGCGGCCAGCAGCAGCGCCTTCAGGTTGCGGGCGAAGACCCCGATCGCATCGAGTTCGGCCTTCTCGCGCAGCGCGCCCATCAGCTCGGTCTCGATGTACACGGAGCTCTTCACGCGCCAGGTCCAGCGCGCGGTGTCGAGCAGCCACTTGTCGGCCGGGCGACCAAGCGCCTTGATGCCGAAGGCGGCGCAGATGCGGCTTTCGCAAGGGTTGTGGGGCGCGTCCCACTTCGGCTTTTCAAGCTCCGAATCGAGGCGCAGGGTGACGTCCAGCACGCCCTCGCGGCGGCCGCGCATCAGCGCCAGCGCGCGGTGCGAGGGAATCGTGGACAGGGTTTCGGAATAGTCGAAATAGTCGGCGAATTTTTCGCCTTCGTCTTCTTTACCTGCCACGACCTTGGACTCGACCACGCCGTGCTCCTGCACGTATTCGCGCAGCGACTGCAGCAGCGTCGCATCTTCGGCGAAGCGCTCCATCAGGATCTGGCGCGCGCCGTCGAGGGCCGCCTTGGTATCCGCCACGCCCGGGTTGGCGCCGCCGTCGGCGTTGGTGAAGGTCTCGCGCAGGTAGCCGGACGCCACCTCTTCCGGATTGAGCGACGGGTCGCCGAGCAAGGCATCGGCCAGCGGCGCCAGGCCCGCCTCGATCGCGATCTGCGCCTTGGTGCGGCGCTTCTGCTTGTAGGGCAGGTACAGGTCTTCCAGCCGGGTCTTGTCCTCGGCATGGGCGATCGCATCGAGCAGCTCCGGCGTCATCTTGTTCTGCTCCGTGATCGACGCGATGATCGACGCGCGGCGGTCTTCGAGCTCGCGCAGGTAGCGCAGGCGCTCTTCCAGAAGTCGCAGCTGGGTGTCGTCGAGGCCGCCGGTGGCTTCCTTGCGGTAGCGTGCGATGAAGGGGACGGTCGCGCCTTCGTCGAGCAGGGCGACGGCGGCGGCCACCTGGGCCGGTTTGGCGGACAGTTCGAGGGCGAGGCGTTGTTCGATGGATGGCAGCATGGTGCGATGGTGCGCGCGATGAGTACGCGCGTGTCTCTAAAAGGTCAAGCAAACAATGATACGCAAACGCGGTGGATACACCAGTCTTGACAGCGCTACTTGAACATGCGAGAACAGTCGGCTGTACGCGTGATTCGCATGCACGAACAGCGCGCACGCAGATGGTGCGGACAAGTTTTGTCCGCTACGTGCGATTCCGAACAAAACGGAAGCGTCCGTATGAAGGATAATGTTCGTTATTGTCGTTTTTAATACAGACACACGAGACCCATGCACACAGTCGATGATCACCGCGAGAACGCCAACGACGCACCCGTAGCAGCACCTGCCGTCGCCCGCGCTCCCGCACGCGCTCCCGCCCTGCCCGCGCCGGTGGTGAGCTGGCTGCAAAGGGTCGAGGCGGCGGCGCACCCGCAGCCCAGGCTGACCGACGAGGTCGCCGATCCGAAGGCCGTGCAGTACAAGTTTGTCTACGTGATGGCCCCGACCAGCGGCGGCCGCCACGTCGCCATCTGCCTGTGCAAGGCGCGCCTGCGCCCGAACGGCGACGTCGCCGCCGCCAGCCCGGTAAGCGAAGTGTTCTCGCTGCTGTCGGCGCCGCCGGCCTACCTCGAAGGCGACGACGTCGACCTGGTGCGCTTCTTCATCGCCATGCGCAGCGGCTCGGCCCAGGGCACCAGCGCCACCGAACCGAAAGGCAAAGTGGGCGCCATCCTGCTGCAGATGCTTCTTGAACAAGGCAAGCTGCTGTGGGCGAACTCGTGGTCCGACATGGCCAATGGCCTGGTCTATCCGCTGCAGGCCGGCCCGACCCGCCTGGCCAGCCTGGCCTGGCGCGACGAGGGCCGCGTGGCCAAACTCGGGTGGTCGGTGGAACCGGCCAACGGCGCCACCCACAGCGGGGCCGACCTGATCGACTACATGCTGCCGACCGACCCGCCGTGGTACATCGACAACCTGTCGATCGGCCCGCTCGAACTGAATCGCGGCGGCATCGACATCTCGCTGGCCGAACTGCAGGCGCTGGTGGCCCAGGCCCCGACCCTGACCGGCACCGACAAGAAGCGCGTCTCGCAACTGCTGCTGGCGCACGGCCTGCAGCAGCTGATGCCGCTGCCGCAGCCGCTCACCCAGCGCCTGCGCAACGACGTCAAGCCGATTCCGCACCTGCTGCTCGATTCGGTGCAGCTGTCCGACGGCGGCACGCCGCGCTGGCACGACTTCGCCGTGCTGGCCTACGACTACGACGGCCAGCGCGTGTCCTTCGATCCGGCCCAGCGCGTGGTGCGCCAGATCGGCGACGTCACCGAGGTCATCGAACGCGACCCGAAGGCCGAAGCCGCGGCCCTGAACAAACTGAACGAGATCGGCTTCCGCAAGCCGGTCACCGCACCTTTCAACGCCATGGCCGGCGCCCTGGTGCTGGACAGCCAGGCGCACTGGCTGCGCTTCGCCGAGAACGACCTCGACGCCCTGTCCGACACCGGCTGGCACCTGCAGAAGTCGGCCAAGTACCGCTACGACGTGGTGCCGGTCGAAGACTGGTATGCCGACATCGACGAACCCGAAGAAGCGGGCAATGCCTGGTTCGAACTGGAGCTGGGCATCGTGGTGGCGCGCAAGCGCGTGCCGCTGCTGCCGGTGCTGGTGCAGCTGATCCGCAGCGCCCCTCTAGAGTTCGACCCGGCCGTGCTGGCCGCCCATGCCGAAGCCGACCAGATGCTGGCCACGCTGCCGGACGGCGTGCGCGTGGCGCTCCCCTGGGGCCGCCTGAAGCCCATCCTCGCCACGCTCGGCGAGCTGTACTTCAATGACAAGATCAAGGGCCGCATGCGCATGTCCACGCTGGACGCGGCGCGCCTGGAAGACCTGGCGCGCGGCCTCGAGCTGCGCTGGACCGGCGGCGAGCGCCTGCGCGAGACCGGCCGCAAGCTGAGCCAGTTCGGCTCGGTCAAGAAGGTCGAGGCCCCGAAAGGCCTGCAGGCCACGCTGCGCGACTACCAGCTCGACGGCCTGTCGTGGATGCAGTTCCTGCGCGAGTACGACCTCGGCGGCATCCTGGCCGACGACATGGGTCTCGGCAAAACCGTGCAGACCCTGGCCCACATCCTCACCGAGAAGGAAGCAGGGCGCCTGACCAGCCCGGCCCTGGTGATCGCGCCGACCAGCCTCATGACCAACTGGTTCGACGAGGCCGCGCGCTTCGCCCCGAGCCTGAAGGTGCTGCTCCTGCAGGGCAAGGAGCGCATGGACCTGTTCGACCAGATCGACGACGCCGACATCGTGCTGACCACCTATGCGCTGCTGCCGCGCGACGAGGAAAAGCTGCGCGAGCACCACTATCACCTGGTGATCCTGGACGAATCGCACTACATCAAGAACACCCGCTCCAAGGCGGCGCAGACGGCCGGCTCGCTCAATGCCCGCCACCGCCTGTGCCTGTCCGGCACGCCCCTGGAAAACCACCTGGGCGAGCTGTGGTCGCAGTTCCACTTCCTGCTGCCTGGCCTGCTGGGCGACGAGAAGAGTTTCAACAACCAGTTCCGCCACCCGATCGAACGCCAGGACGACTCGGTGCGCCGCACCCTGCTGAGCCGCCGCATCAAGCCCTTCCTGCTGCGCCGTACCAAGGACCACGTGGCCAAGGAACTGCCGGAGAAGACCGAGATGGTGCGCCGCATCGAGCTCTCGGGTGCGCAGCGCGACATGTACGAAACCGTGCGCCTGGCGATGGACAAGAAGGTGCGCGACGAGATCGACCGCAAGGGCGTGGCGCGCAGCCAGATCGTCATCCTCGAAGCGCTGCTCAAGCTGCGCCAGGTCTGCTGCGACCCGCGCCTGGTGAAGGCCATGCCGGGCAAGAAGAACACCGCCGCGGTGTCGGCCAAGCTGACCGACCTGATGCAGATGGTCGAAGACCTGCTGCAGGAAGGCCGCAAGATCCTGGTGTTCTCGCAGTTCACCAGCATGCTGTTCCTGATCGAGGAAGAGCTGGCCGCGCGCGGCATCCACTACGCGCTGCTCACCGGCGAGACGCGCGACCGCTCGGCCCAGGTGGCCGCTTTCCAGCAGGGCGCAGTGCCGATCTTCCTGATCAGCCTGAAGGCCGGCGGCGTGGGCCTGAACCTCACCGCGGCCGACACCGTGATCCACTACGACCCGTGGTGGAACCCGGCGGCCGAAAACCAGGCCACCGACCGTGCCTGGCGCATCGGGCAGGACAAGCCGGTGTTCGTGTACAAGCTGATCGCCAAGGGCACGCTGGAAGAAAAGATCCAGCAGCTGCAGCTGAAGAAGTCGGAACTGGCGCAGTCGATCCTGTCCGAAGGCGAATCGCAGAAGATGGCGCTGACGCAGGAAGATCTCCAAGCGATCTTCGCACCGCTGGAAGACTAAGAGCGCTCCAAAGGCGCGAATAAAAAGGGCGGCTGGTTTGCACCAGCCGCCCTTTCTTTTTGCATCAATGCGGATTACTTGTAAAAAGCCTCGACCTTGCCCTTCAGCTTGATCAGCATCGGCTTGCCCTTGCGGTCGAGCGTGCGGCCGGCGGCGACCTTGATCCAGCCTTCGCTCATGCAATACTCTTCGACGTCGTGGCGATCCTTGTCGTTGAAGCGGATGCCGATCTCGCGCTGGAAAACGTCGCGGTTATGAAAAGGGCTGCTCGGGTCGATCGAGAGCCGGTCCGGGAGTGGGGGGAGGGTAGCGGTATCGTTCATAGACGCGAATTATCCATCAACTGCGCCCACCGTGGCGCATTTTTCATCACATCGACATAGCGATCCGGCGCCGGTGCAGGGCAAGGCCGGGCTCGCTCCTATACAAAGTAGCCGGAGCAACGATATACTGGGTGACAACGTTCATTGTCCCATCGATAACAGAAAGTGCCCAATGACCCGTAGCACGGCTGCTGATCCCCATGCTCCGGCCAGTCCGGAGCGCCCTGCCGGCATTGCCGGTATCGATCATCATTTCCGGACCATTGCCGAACTCGCCGGCGACATTGCCTTCAGCATCGAGCTGCCCGCGCACACGCTGCGCTACCTGAGCCCGGCATTTTCCGTCCTGCTGGGCCACGAGGCCGGCGCACTGCAGGCCGCGATCACCGGCGGCGGCGCGCACGAGGCGCTGGGTGCGCTCGGCCTGCACCTCGCCGCGCAGGGCGGGCTCGCGCCGGGCGAGCGCCGCGTGCAGGAAGTCGACGTGCGCAACGCGGACGGCCATCCGGTCGGGCTGCAGGTGATCACCACGGTGGTGCGCAATGCTGACGCCAGCCGCTCGCTGGTGGGACTGCTGCGCGACCTGTCGGCGCAGCGCGCCCACCTGGCCGACCAGCTCCGTTTCGCGAGCATGCTGAACCACGAATTCCGCACGCCGCTGGCAACCATCGACGGCGCAATCCAGCGCCTGGAAGCGACCGCGCAGGGCGCCGACGACACCGTGCGCCAGCGCTACCGCAAGATCGCGGTCGCGGCCGACCGCCTGATCGCCATGCTCGACGAATACCTGTCGCCCGACCGCATGGCCGCGATCGGCCAGGTGCGCCAGCCGAACACGATCGCCGCGCGCGATTTGCTGGACGTCGGCGTGAAGCAGTTGCGCGAAGCCGGCCGCGAAGCGGTGGTGGACGCGGAACAGCTGAGGCTGGGCCTGCGCGGCGAGCCCGAGGGATTGCGGCTGGCGCTGAAGGTCCTGGTCGACAATGCCCTGCTGTACTCGCCGGCCGGCAGCAAGGTGACGCTGGGCGCGCGCCGCAGCGGCAACGGCGTCGAGTTCACGGTGCGCGACGAAGGCGCCGGGGTGCCGCCGGAGGATGCAGCCTGCATTTTCGACAAGGGCTACCGCGGCAGCAATGCCACCGGCCTGCCGGGCAGCGGCCTGGGCCTCTATATGGCGCGCTCGATCGTCGACGTCCACGGCGGCATGCTGCGCCTGGGAGAGGGCGGCAAGGAATTCCGGCTCTGGCTACCCGCCCTGGATATTAACGGCCAACAACAACTTGCCTCATCCTCTCCCAACAGTGATAATCGGACCGATCATTAACCTGACCAATCCATGACGCAGATACTGATTGTTGAAGACAATGGCGAATACGCCGACGACATGGCCGAGTTCCTGCGGGAACTGGACCACGACGTCACGATCGCCAAGACCGCGAGCGAGATGTGGGCGGCGCTGACGCGCACGCCGGCAGCGGTCGTCGTGCTCGACCTCGGCCTGCCCGACGAGGATGGTTTCAATGTCATTCCGCGGATGCGCCAGCTGTACCCGGAGATCGGCCTCCTGGTGCTGACCGGCCGGGTCGCGTTCGACCACCGCATCCTCGGGCTGCGCCTGGGCGCCGACCACTACCTGACCAAGCCGATCAAGTTCCCCGAACTGGCGGCGCACATCGAAGCGCTGGACCGCCGTGTGCGTCCGGCCGACCCGGCGCCGGCGCCGAGCAAGTGGACCCTGCGCGTGAGCGCCCGCCAGCTCGAGCTGGGCGGCAAGGTGATCGACCTGACCGAAAAGGAGTGCAACTTCCTGCACCTCCTGACCATCAACACCCGTCCGGTGCCGCGCCAAGTGATCGTCGCCGGCATGGGCGGCGAAGACCCGGACGCCAGCCGCCGCGTCGACATGCTGGTCTACCGCCTGCGCAAGAAAGCCCGTTCCGGCCTCGGCCAGGATCTGCCTCTGCGCAGCGCCTACGGCGAAGGCTACAGCCTCTCCGCCGGCTTCACCCTGGCCTGAGCATTAAATAGGGACAGAGTCGGCCCATTTTTTGACTGCGCTGAGATTAATCGGGGACAGAGTCAGGTTTCTCGGCTAAAATGCGTGCTCGACTTTTGAGCACGCCATGGCACGCCTTCCCCGACTCATCATCCCGAACCAGCCGCAGCACCTCATCCAGCGCGGCAACAACCGCCAGCCGATCTTTCGCGAAGAGGTCGACTACCAGCGCTTCCTCGCCTGGCTGAAGGAGGCGGCGCGCTTCTACGAGGTGGCCATTCACGCCTATGTGCTGATGCCGAACCACCTGCACCTGCTGGCGACGCCTTCCAACGACACCGGGCTGGCGCTGATGATGCAGAAGGTCGGCCGCTTCTACGTCCCCTGGTTCAATCAGAAGTACGAGCGCACGGGCGGCCTGTTCGAAGGGCGCTTCCGCACCTCGCTGGTCGATACCGAGCATTATCTCCTGGCCTGCAGCCGCTACATCGAGCTCAATCCGGTGCGCGCCGGGCTGGCCGCGGCGCCGCTGGACTACCCGTGGTCGAGCTACGCCCACCACACCGGCGTGCGCACGGACGCCCTCATCACCGACCACCTGCTCTACTGGGGCCTGGGCAATACGCCTTTCCAGCGCGAAGCGGCCTATACCGACCTCGTGATGCAGGGCATTGCGCAGGAAGAGGTGGACTTCGTGACCGCCTCGGTGCTGAAGAACCAGCCCCTGGGGTCGGATGCCTTCAAGGCCGAGCTCGAGCGCCGGACCAAGCGCCAGATCCTGCCGGCCAAGCGCGGGCGGCCGTTCCGGGAACCGATCCCGCCGCTTTCGCAAGCATAAGTAATCAGGAATTGATCAAGGGCACGATTATTCGTGCCCTTTTTTATTCGGCATCGCGCAAGGCAGCTCTGCTGGCACGGAACGTGACATCCGGACGAGCCTGCCGCCATGCCGAGCGCCTCCACTTCTTCTCATTAAATCAAGGGTTTATCGATGCACAGGCCCATTTTTGCCGTTTGCATTTTACTCTGTCCCCAATTAATGGAAAGTTCAAAAACTTGTCAAACAATTCGACTCTGACCCTAATTATTCTTGTTTACGTTTGTGTTGCGTTGCACTATTCTCGATTTTCGACCCTAGATTAAGCTGTGGAGATTGCCTCATGATTGCCCAAGGTTTGTACGATCCCGCCAATGAACACGATGCCTGCGGCGTCGGTTTCATCGCCCATATCAAGGGCAACAAGAGCCACTCGATCATCGAGCAGGGCCTGCAGATCCTGAAGAACCTCGACCACCGCGGCGCGGTCGGCGCCGATCCGCTGATGGGCGACGGCGCCGGTATCCTGATCCAGATCCCGGACCAGTACTTCCGCGACGAGATGGCCAAGCAGGGCGTGGAACTGCCGCCGCCCGGCGAATACGGCGTCGGCATGGTGTTCCTGCCGAAGGAGCACGCCTCGCGCATCGCCTGCGAACAGGAAATCGAACGCGCCGTGCGCATCGAAGGCCAGGTCGTGCTCGGCTGGCGCAACGTGCCGGTCGACGAGACCATGCCGATGTCGCCCTTCGTGAAGGCAAAAGAGCCGGTGATCCGCCAGATCTTCATCGGCCGCGGCCCGGACATCATGGTCACCGACGCGCTCGAGCGCAAGCTGTACGTCATCCGCAAATCCTCCGGCCACGCGATCCAGGCCCTGAAGCTCCTGCACGGCAAGGAGTTCTTCGTGCCCTCGATGTCGGCCCGCACCATCGTCTACAAGGGCCTGCTGCTGGCGGACCAGGTCGGCGTCTACTACAAGGACCTGCAGGATCCGCGCTGCATCTCGGCCCTGGCCCTGGTGCACCAGCGCTTCTCCACCAACACCTTCCCGGAATGGCCGCTGGCCCACCCCTACCGCCTGATCGCGCACAACGGCGAGATCAACACCGTCAAGGGCAACTTCAACTGGACCCGCGCCCGCGAAGGCATGCTGAAATCCGCCGTGCTGGGCGAAGACCTGGGCAAACTCTTTCCGCTGATCTATGAGGGCCAGTCCGACACCGCCTGCTTCGACAACGCGCTCGAGCTGCTGGTGATGGCCGGCTACCCGGTGGCCCAGGCGATGATGATGATGATCCCGGAAGCCTGGGAAAACCATACGTCGATGGACGACAACCGCCGCGCCTTCTACGAATACCACGCCGCGATGATGGAACCGTGGGACGGCCCGGCCGCCATGGCCTTCACCGACGGCCGCCACATCGGCGGCACCCTGGACCGCAACGGCCTGCGTCCGGCGCGCTACGTCATCACCGAAGACGACCTGGTCGTCATGGCCTCGGAATCCGGCGTGCTGCCGATTCCCGAATCGCGCATCGTCAAGAAATGGCGCCTCCAGCCGGGCAAGATGTTCCTGATCGACCTGGAAGCCGGCCGCATCATCGACGACAAGGAGCTGAAGGACACCTACTCGAACGCCAAGCCCTATAAAGCCTGGATCAAGTCGGTGCGCATCAAGCTCAACGAAATCAAGCTGTCGGAATCGCAGCTGACCCAGCACCGAGCCAAGGATGCCCAGGGCGAAAAAGCGGCGGTGCCGCTGCTGGACCGCCAGCAGGCCTTCGGCTACACCCAGGAAGACCTGAAGTTCCTGATGGCGCCGATGGCGGTGCTGGGCGAAGAAGCCACCGGTTCGATGGGCAATGACTCGCCGCTGGCGGTCATGTCGAACAAGCTCAAACCTTTGTATAACTACTTTAAACAATTGTTTGCGCAAGTGACCAATCCGCCGATCGACCCGATCCGCGAAAGCATGGTCATGTCGCTGGTCTCCTTCATCGGTCCGAAGCCGAACCTGCTGGACACCAACAACGTCAACCCGCCAATGCGCCTGGAAGTCTCGCAGCCGATCCTCGGCTTCGACGACATGGCGCGCCTGCGCGCCATCAGCCTGCACACCGGCGGCAAGTTCAAGTCCTATGAGCTGAACATCTGCTATCCGGTCGCCTGGGGCAAGGAAGGCATCGAAGCGAGTCTCGCCTCGTTGTGCGCCGAAGCCGTGGACGCGGTCAAGTCGGGCCACAACATCCTGATCGTCTCGGACCGCAACATGTCCGCCGACCAGGTCGCGATTCCCGCGCTGCTCGCCACCTCGACCATCCACCAGCACCTGGTCGGCCGCGGCCTGCGCGCCTCCACCGGCCTGGTGGTCGAAACCGGCTCGGCCCGCGAGACCCACCACTTCGCCCTGCTGGCCGGCTATGGCGCGGAAGCCGTGCACCCTTACCTGGCCCTGGAAACGCTCAGCGACCTGGCGCACAACCTGCCGCACGAGATGGACGCCGACAAGGCGATCTACAACTACACCAAGGCGGTCGGCAAAGGCCTGATGAAGGTGATGTCCAAGATGGGCATCTCCACCTACATGTCCTACTGCGGCGCCCAGATCTTCGAGGCCGTGGGCCTGAACAAGTCGCTGGTCGACAAGTACTTCCGCGGCACTTCGTCCACGGTGGAGGGCATCGGCCTGTTCGAAGTGGCGGAAGAGGCGCTGCGCCTGCACGCGCTCGCCTTCGGCAACGATCCGGTGCTGGCCAACGCGCTCGACACCGGCGGCGAATACGCCTTCCGCGTGCGCGGCGAAGATCACCTGTGGACCCCGGACGCGATCGCCAAGCTGCAGCACTCGACCCGCGCCAACAATTTCAGCACCTACAAGGAATACGCGCAGATCATCAACGACCAGAGCCGCCGCCACCTGACCCTGCGCGGCCTGTTCGAATTCAGGATCGATCCGTCGAAAGCCATCCCGCTGGAAGAAGTCGAGCCGGCCAAGGAAATCGTCAAGCGCTTCGCCACCGGCGCGATGTCGCTCGGCTCGATCAGTACCGAAGCGCACGCCACCCTGGCCATCGCCATGAACCGCATCGGCGGCAAGAGCAACACCGGCGAAGGCGGCGAAGACCCGCGCCGCTACATGGGCGAATTCAAGGGCATCAAGATCGCCAAGGGCGAGAGCCTGGCCTCGATCCTGGGCTCGGACCGCGTGGTGGCCGACATCCCGCTGGAAGAGGGCGATTCGCTGCGCTCGAAGATCAAGCAAGTGGCGTCGGGCCGCTTCGGTGTCTCCGCCGAGTACCTGGCATCGGCCGACCAGATCCAGATCAAGATGGCGCAAGGAGCAAAACCGGGCGAAGGCGGCCAGCTGCCGGGTCACAAGGTGTCCGAATACATCGCGTCCTTGCGCGTGTCGGTGCCGGGCGTGGGCCTGATCTCGCCGCCGCCGCACCACGACATCTATTCGATCGAAGACCTGGCGCAGCTGATCCACGACCTGAAGAACGTCAACCCGAATGCCTCGATCTCGGTCAAGCTGGTGTCGGAAGTGGGCATCGGCACCGTGGCTGCGGGCGTCTCCAAGGCCAAGGCCGATCACGTGGTGGTCGCCGGCCACGACGGCGGCACCGGCGCTTCGCCGCTGTCCTCGGTCAAGCACGCCGGCACCCCGTGGGAGCTCGGCCTGGCCGAGACCCAGCAGACGCTGGTGCTCAATGGCCTGCGCAGCCGCATCCGCGTCCAGGCCGACGGCCAGATGCGCACCGGCCGCGACGTGGTCGTTGCCGCCATGCTGGGCGCCGACGAAATCGGCTTTGCGACCGCGCCGCTGGTGGTCGAAGGCTGCATCATGATGCGCAAGTGCCACCTGAATACCTGCCCGGTCGGCGTCGCGACCCAGGACCCGGTGCTGCGCGCCAAGTTCCAGGGTAAACCAGAGCACGTGGTGAACTACTTCTTCTTCGTCGCCGAAGAAGCGCGCCAGCTGATGGCGCAGCTGGGCATCCGCAGCTACGACGAACTGATCGGCCGCACCGACCTGCTGGACAAGGCCCGCGCGGTCCAGCACTGGAAGGCGCAAGGCCTGGACTTCTCGAACATCTTCTACCAGCCGAAGGTCGAATCGCAGCGTGCGCTGTTCCACACCGACGGCCAGGACCATGGCCTGGACAAGGCGCTGGACCACAAGCTGATCGCGCAGGCCAAGGCCGCGCTGGAGAAGGGCGAGCGGGTCTCCTTCATCTCGCCGGTGAGGAACCTGAACCGCACCGTGGGCACCATGCTGTCAGGCGAAGTGGCCAAGCGCTACGGGCACGCCGGCCTGCCGGACGACACCATCCACATCCAGCTGCAGGGCACCGCCGGCCAGTCGGCCGCGGCCTTCCTGGCGGCGGGAATCACGATCGACCTGGTGGGCGAGGGCAACGACTACGTCGGCAAGGGCCTGTCGGGCGGCCGCATCATCGTGCGCCCGAACACCGAGTTCCGCGGCTGGGCGGTGGACAACATCATCGTCGGCAACACCGTACTGTACGGCGCGATTTCGGGCGAAGCCTTCTTCAACGGCGTGGCCGGCGAGCGCTTCGCGGTGCGTAACTCGGGCGCCACGGCGGTGGTCGAGGGCTGCGGCGACCACGGTTGCGAATACATGACCGGCGGTACGGTCGTGGTGCTGGGCGAGACCGGCCGCAACTTCGCGGCGGGCATGTCGGGCGGCGTCGCCTACGTGTACGACCCGAAGGGCGAGTTCGAAGGCAAGTGCAATACCACGATGGTCAACCTGGAGCCGGTGCTCACCACCAAGCAGCAGGGCGACAAGGCCGGCTGGCACAGCCAGACCCGGGGCGGCGAGCGCGAGTCGGACGAGGTCATCCTGCGCCGCCTGATCGAGCGCCACTTCAAGCACACGGGTTCGACCCGCGCGCGCAACCTGCTGGACGACTGGGCCAACAGCCGCGGCAAGTTCGTGAAGGTCTTCCCGACCGACTACAAGCGCGCCCTCGAGGAAATGCACAACTCGAGCATGGAAGAGGCGAACGACAAGATCGAGCTGGCGGCTTGACCAGGAAAGCTGAACAACGTCGTCCCGGCGCAGGCCGGGACCCAAGTTGTTAATGCACCGATAACGTAAAACCAGATCACGGCCTTATGAACGTCGTTCCCGCGCAGGCGGGAACCCAATTTTGCAAGCGCAGAAGTAACGCGACGAACTTGGATTCCCGCCTTCGCGGGAATGACGGTGGTAGGGAGGCGGTGGTGGCAGGAATGAAGGAAGTAGCGGAGCTGCTTCCGACGACATAAGGAAAACAACGTGGGTAAAATTACCGGCTTCATGGAATTCGAACGGCAGGAAGAGGGCCACCTCGAGCCGAGCGATCGCGTCAAGAACTACAAGGAATTCGTGCTGACCCTGACCGATGGCCAGGCCAAGGTGCAGGGCGCACGCTGCATGGATTGCGGCATCCCCTTCTGCAACACGGGCTGCCCGGTCAACAACATGATCCCGGACTGGAACGACCTGGTCTACCACGGCAACTACCGTGCGGCCGTCGAGAACCTCCATTCGACCAACAACTTCCCGGAGTTCACCGGCCGCATCTGCCCGGCGCCCTGCGAGTCGGCCTGCACGCTCGGCATCAACGACGACCCGGTCGGCATCAAGTCGATCGAGCGCAAGATCGCCGACACCGGCTGGGAGCACGGCTGGATCGTGCCGCAGCCGGCCGCCAATAAAACCGGCAAGAAGGTCGCCGTGGTCGGCTCCGGCCCCGCGGGCCTGGCCGCCGCCCAGCAGCTGGCGCGTGTCGGCCACGACGTGACCGTGTTCGAGAAGAGCGACCGCATCGGCGGCCTGCTGCGCTACGGCATTCCCGACTTCAAGATGGAGAAGGACCTGATCGACCGCCGCGTCGAGCAGATGAAGGTGGAAGGCGTGGTCTTCCGCACCAGCGTCCTGATCGGCAAGGACTTCCCGGCCACCGTCAGCAACATGGCGCGCGACACCATCTTCCCGGAAGACCTGGCGAAAGACTTCGACGCAGTGGTCCTGGCCGGCGGCGCCGAGCAGCCGCGCGACCTGCCGGTGCCGGGTCGCGAGCTGAAGGGCGTGCACTTCGCGATGGACTTCCTGCCGCAGCAGAACCGCGTGAATGCCGGCGACAAGCTGAAGGACCAGATCAAGGCCACCGGCAAGCACGTGGTCGTGATCGGCGGCGGCGATACCGGTTCCGACTGCGTCGGCACCTCGAACCGCCATGGCGCGGCGTCCGTCACCCAGTTCGAACTGATGCCGATGCCGCCGGAGCAGGAAAACAAGCCGCTGGTCTGGCCTTACTGGCCGACCCGCCTGCGCACCTCGTCCTCGCACGAGGAAGGCTGCCAGCGCGACTGGGCGGTGGCCACCAAGCGCCTGGAAGGCAAGGGCGGCAAGGTCGAAAAGCTGGTGGCCTGCCGCGTCGAGTGGAAAGACGGCAAGATGGTCGAGGTGCCGGATTCGGAATTCGAGATGAAGGCCGACCTGGTCTTCCTGGCGATGGGCTTCGTGTCGCCGGTGCAGAACGTGCTGGACGCCTTCGGCGTGCAGAAGGACGCACGCGGCAATGCCCGCGCCACGGTCGAGGGCGAAAAGTCGTACCAGACCTCGCAGCCGAAAGTGTTTGCCGCCGGCGACATGCGCCGCGGCCAGTCGCTGGTCGTGTGGGCCATCCGCGAGGGCCGGCAGTGCGCCCGTGCGGTCGATGAATTCCTGATGGGAAGCTCGGTGCTGCCGCGCTAAGCTTTTCAATAGCGAAACCAAGGCGGCTTCGGCCGCCTTTTTTATAAACCCTTCAGGGTCAGGTCTGACTTTTAGACACGAGCTCGAGCGTTAACCCTGTTGTATTGCTCAGCCTGTGTCCGAATGTCAGACCTGACCCCGGCGGTACTAAGCTTTTCAATAGCGGGACAAAGGCGGCTGTGGTCGCCTTTTTCTTTTGGTTTTTTTATCTTGGTGTGTACAGGTTCCAACAGCCGGGAGGTATTTACCGCTTACCGACACACTTATGTGCGTGTCCGCACGACGATCAAGCGCTCAATGTTCGTAGGCTAAGCCTTATTGCAGTGCATCACATGACACAAAATGCGGGTGCGGGCAAAAAGATACATCCGCAAATGTATGGTTCATTGCTCCGCAGTATTTATTGATATAATTCAATAACTGTCATGTTAGTAGATATACATATCTCTTAAAAAACAATGCCTTACAAAATAAAATATCTGACTCATTAGTCAATATTGTTGTAAGAGCACGTCGCGAAAGCGGGCCAAAATGGGCCACCTCAAGCGGGGCTTAAGCTTTCTGCACTACAATAACGGATTACCCAAAATATCAAACACGCTGTGTCCAACCTAGTTGAAATCCGCGATCTGCACTTTGCGTACGGGGAGCGTTCCATCCTGTCGAACCTGCGCATGGACTTCCCGCGCGGTAAGCTCGTGGCCGTCATGGGCGGTTCGGGCTGTGGCAAGACCACGGTCCTGCGCCTGATCGGTGGCCAGATCCGTCCGCAGCGCGGCGAGGTGCGCGTGGGCGGCGAAGTCGTGCACCAGCTCAATACCGAGGGCCTGTACCGCCTGCGCCGCCGCATGGGCATGCTGTTCCAGTTCGGCGCGCTGTTTACCGACCTGTCGGTATTCGACAACGTCGCCTTCCCGCTGCGCGAGCATACCGACATGCCGGAAGAAGTGATCCGCGACCTGGTGCTCATGAAGCTCAATGCCGTGGGCCTGCGCAACGCGCACCGCCTGAAGCCGGCCGAGATTTCCGGCGGCATGGCGCGCCGCGTGGCCGTCGCCCGCGCCGTCGCGCTCGACCCCGAACTGATCATGTATGACGAGCCCTTCGCCGGCCTCGACCCGATCTCGATGGGCGTTACCGCCAACCTGATCCGCAACCTGAACGATGCCCTCGGCTCGACCTCGATCCTGGTGTCGCACGACGTCCACGAATGCTTCGCGATCGCCGACTACGTGTACTTCATGTCGGCAGGCAAGATCGTGGCCGAAGGCACGCCGGCCGAGCTGCGCGTCTCGGAAGACCCGTATGTGAAGCAGTTCGTGAATGCCGCGCCCGATGGTCCGGTGCCCTTCCACTATCCGGGCAAGTCGCTGGCCGACGACCTCGGCCTGGGCGGGGTGCGCAAATGATGATCACGCGTTTCCTGGGAAACATCGGCCGCAGCGTACGCGAAGCCATCGAAAGCGTCGGCTTCGCCACGCGCGCCTTCTTCAACCTGCTCGGCGTCTCGCCCGGCGCCTTCAGGCGCCCGGCCCTGATCTCGGAACAGATCCACTTCATCGGCAACTATTCGCTGGTGATCATCATCGTGTCCGGCCTGTTCGTCGGCATGGTGCTCGGCCTGCAGGGCTATTACACACTGAACCAGTACGGCGCCGAGCAGGCGCTGGGACAGGTGGTGGCGCTGGCCCTGGTGCGCGAACTCGGCCCGGTCGTGACCGCGCTGCTGTTCGCCGGCCGTGCCGGCACCTCGCTCACCGCCCAGATCGGTCTCATGAAGGCCGGCGAGCAGCTGTCCGCCATGGAAATGATGGCAATCAATCCGGTCCAGCGCGTGCTGGCGCCGCGCTTCTGGGGCGGTGTGATCGCCATGCCGATCCTGGCGGCCATCTTCTCGGCAGTCGGTGTGTTCGGCGGCTACCTGGTCGGCGTGCAGCTGATCGGCGTGGACGAGGGCGCGTTCTGGTCGCAGATGCAGGCTGGTGTGGATGTGCGTGCTGACGTACTGAATGGTGTTCTCAAAAGCTTTATCTTTGGTATCGCGGTGACGTTCACGGCGCTGTTCCAGGGTTACCAGACCAAGCCGACCCCGGAAGACGTGTCGCGCGCGACCACGCGTACCGTCGTCATCGCGTCGCTGATGGTCTGGGGCCTGGACTTCATCATGACCGCGCTGATGTTCAACAAGTAAGAACAAGCAAGTAACTAAACAAGATTTACTAGGGTATTCGTATGCACCGCAAAACTATCGACGTCTGGGTTGGCCTGTTTGTCCTGCTGGGCGCGGCCTCGCTGCTGTTCCTGGCCCTGCAGGCCGGCAATATGAGCTCGCTCTCGTTCAGCAAGACCTATGCCGTGACCGCAAAGTTCGACAATATCGGCGGCCTCAAGCCGCAGGCGCCGGTCAAGAGCGCCGGCGTGGTGGTCGGCCGCGTGGGTGAAATCACCTTCGACGACAAGACCTACCAGGCGCTCGTGCGCCTCGATATGGAGCCAGGATATAAATTCCCGAAAGACAGTTCGCTGAAGATCCTGACTGCTGGCCTGCTGGGCGAGCAGTACATCGGCATCGAACCGGGTGGCGACACCCAGAACCTGGCTGAGGGCGACCGCATCAACCGTACCCAGTCGGCGACGGTGCTCGAAGACCTGATCAACCAATTTATCTATAGCAAGGCCGCTGAAGGAAAGGAAGGTAGTGAATGAAGCACGCACCACACCGTACCACCGGCCGTATCCATGGGCTTGCAGCAATCGCTGCCGTCCTGCTGCTGACCGGCTGCGCCACGACGCAAGACCCGCTCGAAGGCTATAACCGTACCGTGTTCCGCTTCAACGACGCGGTCGACCGCACCGTCCTGAAGCCGACCGCCACCGCCTACAAGAACGTGACGCCGAGCTTCGTGCAGACTGGCGTCGGCAACTTCTTCGGCAACCTGTCCGACGCCTGGAGCGCGGTGAACAACCTGCTGCAGGGCAAGGTGGAGAATGGCATGGGCGACGTCACCCGTGTCGCCGTCAACTCGACCTTCGGCATCTTCGGCCTGCTCGATATCGCCTCGGAAGCCGGCATCCAGAAGCACAACGAGGATTTCGGCCAGACCCTGGGCGTCTGGGGCGTTCCAAGCGGCCCCTTCTTGATGTTGCCGATTCTGGGCCCATCTACGGTGCGTGACACCGCTGCGCTGCCGGCCGATATCGGCGCCGACATCTGGAAGTACAAGCGCCCGGACAACTGGCGCAACATCGGTTCGGCGATTCGCGTGGTCGACAAGCGCGCCAGCCTGCTCGATGCCGGCAACCTGCTGGAAGACGCCGCCCTGGACCGCTACGAGTTCATCCGCGACGGCTACATGCAGCGCCGCCAGAGCCAGGTCTATGACGGCAACGTGCCGCGCCAGGTCGAGGATGCCGATGAGGCCACCAGCAACGCCGAACCGGCCGCCGACCCGGCCGGTAAAGCAGCGGCGGAGCCGACCAAGTAACAAGTCCTTACATACCGGTGTCATCCGTAGCACAGCAAGAAGAGTTAACCGGGGACATGCCGCGCCGCTTCAAGCCGGCGCCGTGCCCCAACGACAAGGAAACCACATGAAGCCCATCATCCAACTGATCGCAGCAGCAAGCGCCACCGTCGCCTTCGCCACCTCGGCCATCGCCGCCGAAGCCCCGGACGCCCTGGTGAAGCGCATCAGCGCCGACGTCATCGAGACCGTCAAGTCGGACAAGGACATCCAGGCCGGCAACCGCAACAAGATCATGGACCTGGTCAATTCCAAGATCCTGCCGCACGTCGACGCCCAGAAAATGACCCAGCAGGCGGCCGGCCGCTTCTGGCGCCAGGCCACCCCGGCGCAGCAGCAGGCGCTGACCAAGGAATTCACCAACCTGCTGGTCTACACCTACTCGGGTGCGCTGTCGCAGATCAAGAACGAGACCGTCGAATTCCAGCCGATGCGTGCCGAAGCGGGCGCCAACGACGTGGAAGTGCGTTCGCAGGTGAAGGTCGCCCGTGGCGAGCCGATCACCCTGAACTATCGCCTGGCCAATGGTCCGCAGGGCTGGAAGATCTACGACATCAACGTGCTGGGCGCCTGGCTGGTCCAGACCTACACCAGCACCTTCGCCAGCGAGATCAACAAGGGCGGCATCGATGGCCTGATCAAGAAGCTGGCCGAGCGTAACCAGCAGCTGGCCTCCAAGCCGCTGAAGGCGCCGAAGTAATGGCCGAAGCCAATCCGATGCTCTCGCTCGATGCCCTGACCTTCCAGAGCGCCAGAAGCGCCCTGGAGCAGGGCTGCGCGGCGATCGCCGCGGGCGAGACCGTGTTCGACCTGGCCGGCGTCGGCGCCGCCGATTCGTCCGGCGTGGCCCTGCTGCTGGCCTGGCAGCGCCGTGCCCAGAAGGCCGGCCAGCGCCTCACCTTCATCAACGTTCCCCAGAACGTGCAGAAGCTGGCTGCGCTGTATGGCGTGGACCAGCTGATCCCGCAGTCGTAATCTCATATTTCCCCGGTGGGCGGCAAGGCCGCCCACCGGGGAACCCCTCCTGCGCCGAATTACCCCGCCGGCCTCTTGCATTGTCGATTTCCCCTATAATGGGTCGTTTCCCCGCACGGCCTGGCGCGCTCGCGCCGCCTCCCAACAAGAATGACAGCGATCCAGATTAACAGCGTCGAGAAGAGCTACAAGGGCTTCAAGGCCCTCAAGGGCGTCTCGATGAACATCGAGGAAGGCGAGTTCTTCGGCCTCCTCGGCCCCAACGGCGCCGGCAAGACCACCCTGATCTCCACCGTGGCCGGCCTGATCCGCCCGGACGTGGGCAGTGTCAAGATCCACGGCCACGACGTCGTGAGCGACTTCCGCGAAGCGCGCAAGCGCCTGGGCGTGGTGCCGCAGGAACTGGTGTTCGATCCCTTCTTCACCGTGCGCGAGACGCTGCGCCTGCAGTCGGGTTATTTCGGCATCAAGAACAACGACGCCTGGATCGACGAGGTGATGCACAACCTCGACCTCACCAACAAGGCCGACGTCAACATGCGCGCCCTGTCGGGCGGCATGAAGCGCCGCGTGCTGGTGGCCCAGGCGCTGGTGCACAAGCCGCCCGTCATCGTGCTGGACGAGCCGACCGCCGGCGTCGACGTCGAGCTGCGCCAGACCCTGTGGAAGTTCATCTCGCGCCTGAACCGCGAGGGCCATACCGTGGTCCTGACCACCCACTACCTGGAAGAAGCGCAGGCCATGTGCCAGCGCGTGGCGATGCTCAAACTGGGCGAAGTGGTGGCGCTGGACACCATGTCGGCGCTGCTGCGCCGCGTGTCCGGCTCGCAGCTGGTGGTGCATTTGAAGAGCGGCGAACTGCCGGATGGCCTGCGCCACCTGGTCTCGCATGATGAGCACGACCAGAACAACGGCAGCGGCAACCGCTATACCCTGCGCGTCAACCACGTCAACGAAGTCGAGCCGATCCTGGCCAGCCTGCGCACGAACGGCGCCGTGATCGACGAGATGCAGCTCGAGCAGGCCGACCTGGAAGACATCTTCCTGCAGGTGGTCGGCGACAAACAGCCGGGAGGTCCGCAATGACCCTGTTCTCCGTGGGTTTCCGCACCCTGTTCTACAAGGAGTCGCTGCGCTTCTGGAAAGTGGCGACCCAGACCATCGCCGCGCCGGTCGTCACGGCCATGCTGTATCTGCTGATCTTCGGCCACGTGCTGGACGGCCGCGTCGAGATGCTGGACGGCGTCAGCTACACCGCCTTCCTGATCCCGGGCCTGGTGATGATGAGCGTGCTGCAGAACGCCTTCGCCAACTCGTCCTCGTCCCTGATCCAGTCCAAGATCACCGGCAACCTGGTGTTCATCCTGCTGCCGCCGCTGTCGCATGCCGAAATCCTGTCGGCGTATGTGGCGGCGGCCGTGCTGCGCGGCGTCGTGGTCGGCTTCGGCGTGTTCGTGATCACCGCCTGGTTTGCCCACCTGAGTTTCGTGGCGCCGCTGTGGATCCTGGTGTTCGCCTTCCTGGGCGCGGCCATCCTCGGCACCATGGGCGTGATCGCCGGCATCTGGGCCGAGAAGTTCGACCAGCTGGCCGCTTTCCAGAACTTCCTGATCATGCCGGCCACCTTCCTGGCCGGGGTGTTCTATTCCATCCAAAAACTGCCGCCGTTCTGGCTCGCAGTCTCGCATTTCAACCCGTTCTTTTATATGATTGACGGGTTCCGCTATGGATTCTTCGGCAAGTCCGACGTCTCGCCCTGGACCAGCCTGGCCATCGTGTCGGTGTTCTTCGTGGTGCTGGCGGCCATTGCGGTCAACCTTCTCAAGCGCGGCTACAGGCTGCGCCACTAAAAGAATTCATTTGGAGTTATCCGTGGCGACCACACCCGAACTGATCCACAGCTACATCAGCGCCGGCCTCGAATGCACCCATCTGCACGTCGAAGGCGACGGCCAGCACTTCACGGCGGTCATCGTGTCCCCAAGCTTTGCCGGCAAGCGCCCGATCCAGCGCCACCAGCTGGTGTACGCCGCGCTCGGCGACCGCATGCGCGAAGAGATCCACGCGCTGTCGATGAAGACCCTCACCCCTGAAGAGTACCAAGGCTAAAACATGGACAAGCTCCAGATCGTTGGCGGCAAGCGCCTGAATGGCGACATTTCCGTTTCGGGCGCCAAGAACGCGGCGCTGCCCATCCTGTGCGCCGGCCTGCTGACGGGCGGCGACCTCGAACTGTCGAACGTGCCGCGCCTGCACGACGTGCGCACCATCCTCAAGCTGCTCGCCCAGACCGGCCTGAAGGTGACCCAGGACGACGAACGCGTCACCCTGAATGGTTCGAACATCACTTCGCTGGAAGCGCCGTACGAGCTGGTGAAGACCATGCGCGCCTCGATCCTGGTGCTGGGGCCCCTGCTGGCGCGCTTCGGCGAAGCCAGGGTCTCGCTGCCGGGCGGCTGCGCGATCGGTTCGCGTCCGGTCGACCAGCACATCAAGGGCCTGCGCCAGATGGGCGCCGAGATCACCATCGAAGGCGGCTACATCCACGCCCGGACCAACGGCAAGCTCAAGGGCGCGCGCATCCACACCGACATGATCACGGTGACCGGCACCGAGAACCTCCTGATGGCCGCCACCCTGGCCGAGGGCGAGACCGTGCTGGAGAACGCCGCGCGCGAGCCGGAAGTGACCGACCTGGCCAACCTGCTAGTAGCCATGGGCGCGAAGATCGAAGGCATCGGCACCGACCGCCTGGTGATCCAGGGCGTCGAAGCCCTGCATGGCGCGCAGCACGCCGTGATCTCGGACCGCATCGAAGCCGCGACCTTCCTGTGCGCGGTGGCGGCCACCGGCGGCGACATCATGCTGCGCAACACCCGCACCGACATTTTCGACGTGGCGCTCGACAAGCTGCGCGAGATCGGCCTGCAGCTCGACGTCGGCACGGACACGATCCGCGCGCGCATGGACAAGCGTCCGCACCCGGTCTCGTTCCGCACCACCGAATACCCGGGCTTCCCGACCGACATGCAGGCCCAGTTCATGGCCGTGAACATCCTGGCCGACGGCCCGAGCCGCGTCACCGAAACCATTTTCGAAAACCGCTTCATGCACGTGCAGGAGATGAACCGCCTGGGCGCCCAGATCTCCACCGAGGGCAATACCGCCTTCATCAAGGGTGTGGACCGCCTGGTCGGCGCGCCGGTGATGGCGACCGACCTGCGCGCCTCGGCCTCGCTGGTGATCGCCGGCATGGCGGCGCAGGGCACCACCCTGGTCGACCGCATCTACCACCTCGACCGTGGCTACGACCGCATGGAAGTCAAGCTCTCGGCCGTCGGCGCCGACATCGTCCGCATCAAAGAATGACTATGACCACCAACACCGGAGAGCCGGGCCTGATCCTGGCCCTCTCCAAGGGCCGCATTTTCGAGGACACCCTGCCGCTGCTGGAAAGCGCCGGCATTACCGTCCTCGAGAATCCGGAATCCTCGCGCAAGCTGATCCTGCCGACCAACGACCCGGGCGTGCGCGTGCTGATCGTGCGCGCCAGCGACGTGCCGACGTATGTCCAGCATGGCGCCGCCGACTTCGGCGTGGCCGGCAAGGACGTGCTGCTCGAGCATGGCGGCGAAGGCCTGTACCAGCCGATTGACCTGCACATCGCCAGCTGCCGCATGTCGGTGGCGGTGAACGCCGGCTTCGACTACGAGAGCGCGGTGCGCCAGGGCGCGCGCCTGCGCGTGGCGACCAAGTTCGTCAACACCGCGCGCGAGCACTTCGCCCGCAAGGGCGTGCACGTCGACCTGATCAAGCTGTACGGTTCGATGGAACTGGCGCCGCTGGTCGGCCTGTCCGACGCCATCGTCGACGTCGTCTCCACCGGCGGCACCTTGCGCGCCAACAACCTGGTCGAAGTCGAAAAGATCATGGACATCTCGTCGCGCCTGGTGGTCAACCAGGCCGCGCTCAAGCTCAAGCGCGAGCGCCTGCAACCCATCCTCGATGCCTTCCAGCGGGCATCCTCACAACAAGGCTAAAGCATCATGGCAGTACAGATCCGCAAGCTCGACTCCACCGCCCCCGACTTCAAGCAGCTGCTTTCCGCCCTGCTGGCCTTCGAAGCCGAAACCGACGACGCCATCGAGTCCAGCGTCGCGAAGATCCTGGCGGACGTGAAGCATCGCGGTGACGCTGCCGTGCTGGAGTACACCAACCGTTTTGATCGCATCCCGAACGGCGGCGCCACGTCGATGGGCGCCTTCGACGTCAAGCAGGACGAACTGGATGCGGCCCTGGCCTCGCTGCCGGAAGCGCAACGCGCGGCATTGCGTACCGCAGCGCAGCGCATCCGCGTGTTCCACGAGCGCCAGAAGCAGGAACTGAACGGTTTTACCTTCACCGAGCCTGACGGCACTGTGCTGGGCCAGCGCGTGACGCCGCTGGACCGCGTCGGCATCTACGTCCCGGGCGGCAAGGCTGCCTATCCGTCCTCGGTCCTGATGAACGCCATTCCGGCCCAGGTGGCGGGCGTGCAGGAAATCGTGATGGTGGTGCCGACACCTAGCGGCGTGAAGAACCAGATGGTGCTGGCTGCCGCCGCGATCGCCGGCGTCACCCGCGTGATCACCATCGGCGGCGCCCAGGCGGTCGGCGCGCTGGCCTACGGCACCGAGACCATTCCCGCGGTGGACAAGATCGTCGGCCCGGGCAATGCCTATGTGGCGGCCGCCAAGCGCCGCGTGTTCGGCGTGGTGGGCATCGACATGATCGCGGGCCCGTCGGAAATCCTGGTGCTGTGCGACGGCACGACCGACCCGGACTGGGTGGCGATGGACCTGTTCTCGCAGGCCGAGCACGACGAGCTGGCCCAGGCCATCCTGCTGTGCCCGGACGCGGACTACATTGCGCGCGTGGAAGCGAGCATCCACAAGCTGCTGCCGACCATGCCGCGCGCCGCGACCATCACCACCTCGCTGAGCGACCGCGGCGCCCTGGTCAAGGTGCGCGACATGGAAGAGGCGTGCGAGATCGCCAACGCCATCGCCGCCGAGCACCTCGAGATCTCCGCAGAGGAGCCGCTGCAGTGGGCGGATAAAATCCGCCATGCAGGCGCCATGTTCCTCGGCCGTTTCTCGTCCGAGTCGCTGGGCGACTACTGCTGCGGCCCGAACCACGTGCTGCCGACCTCGCGCACGGCGCGCTTCTCGTCGCCGCTGGGCGTGTACGACTTCCAGAAGCGCTCGTCCGTGATCCAGGTGAGCGAGCAGGGCGCCCAGACGCTGGGCAAGGTGGCGGCCGAACTGGCCTATGGCGAAGGCCTGCAGGCGCACGCCCGCAGCGCAGAACTCCGCCTGAAATCATGAGCACCTGGGTCGACCAGGTCTTCTGCGAGGATGCGCTCGCCGGCATGGCGCGCATCCCGGATGCGTCCATCGACCTGATCCTGACCGACCCGCCCTACAATCTCGGCAAGGACTACGGCAATGCCTCCGACCAGCAGAGCGTCGAGGATTACCTGGCCTGGACCGAGCAATGGATCGATGCCGCGCTGCCCAAGCTGAAAGCCAACGGCAGCCTGTACATCTTCCTCACCTGGCGCTTCGCTCCCGAGATCTTCGTGATGCTGAAACGGCGCATGACGATGATGAACGAGATCATCTGGGACCGCCGCGTGCCCTCGATGGGCGGCAGCGTGCGCAGCTTCTCCTCGGTGCACGACACCATCGGCTTCTTCGTCAACCGCAAGGATTATTATTTCGACCTGGATGCCGTGCGCATTCCCTATGACGCCGAGACCAAGAAGGCGCGCTCGCGCTCGATCTTCATCGGCGCCAAGTGGCTGGAAGTCGGCTACAACCCGAAGGACGTGTGGAGCGTCTCGCGCCTGCACCGCGAGCACCCGGAGCGCGCCGACCACCCGACCCAGAAGCCGCTCGAGATCATCGAGCGCATGGTGAAAGCCTCCTGCCCGCCGGGCGGCGTCGTGCTCGACCCCTTCATGGGCAGCGGCACCACGGCCATCGCCGCGCGCCAGACCGGGCGCCATTTCACCGGCTTCGAACTGAACCCCGCCTACTGCGACATCATCCGCGCGCGCCTGGCCGCGCCCGAGGTGCCGGTCGCAGGTAAAAAACGCAAGAGCGCGAAGAACGCTCCCCTGAACGAGGAAACCGCATGACATCGAGCGTCACTGCGATCGACAAGCTGATCGCCAATACCATCCGCCAAGACGTCCGCGACACCGCCACCTACTTCGTGCCGGATGCGAGCGGCTACATCAAGCTCGACGCGATGGAAAACCCCTATGAACTGCCGGACGCGCTGCGCGCCGAGCTGGGCCAGCGCCTGGCCGACGCCGCGCTGAACCGCTATCCACCGCCTTCCTACAGCACGCTCAAGGGGAAGATCTGCGCCGGCCTGGGCGTGCCGGGCGGCTACGACGTCCTGCTCGGGAACGGTTCGGACGAGCTCATTTCGATCATGGCCACCGCCGTGGCGCGCCAGGACAAACGGGCGGTCGTCATGGCGCCGACCCCGGCCTTCGTGATGTTCGCGCGTTCTGCCCAGTTCGCGGGCGCGGATTTCGTCGGCGTGCCGGTGAAAGCCGACTTCTCGCTCGACCTGCCGGCCATGCTGGCCGCCATCGCGCAGCACAAGCCGTCGCTGGTCTTCCTGGCCTATCCGAACAACCCGACCGGCAACCTGTTCGATGCCGGGGACATGGAAGCCATCATCCGCGCGCTGGGCGAGACCGGCATCGCGGTGGTGGACGAGGCCTACCAGCCCTTCGCGAAGAAGAGCTTCATGGGCCGCCTGCCGGAATTCCCGAACCTGGTCGTGATGCGCACCCTGTCCAAGCTGGGCCTGGCCGGCATCCGCCTCGGCTACCTGTCGGGCGATCCGAAACTGCTGGAGCAGTTCGAGAAGGTGCGCCCGCCCTACAACGTCAACGTGCTGACCCAGGTCGCGGCCGAGTTCGCGCTCGATCACCTCGACGTGCTCGACCAGCAGGCCGAGATGCTGAACGCCGAGCGCACGCGCCTGGCCGCCGAACTGGCGGCCCTGCCGGGAGTCGAAGTGTTTCCATCGGCGGCGAATTTCATCTCGATGCGGGTGCCGGACGCGGACCGTGCCTGTTCAAAACTGCGCGACGAAAAGGTGCTGATTAAAAATTTGAGTAAAATGGACAAGGTATTGGCCAATTGCATTCGCGTCACGGTCAGTACCCCCGAAGAAAACACCGCATTCCTGAATGCCCTGAAAGCGTCCCTATAAAGTGTTACCCGCGGCAGCCCCTTTCGGGCAGGCCGCACTGACGAGCCCCCAGCAATGAACCGCACCGCCGACATCACGCGCAACACCAACGAGACGCAGATCCGCGTCGCGATCAACCTCGACGGCACCGGCCGCCAGAATCTCAATACCGGCGTCCCCTTCCTCGACCACATGCTCGACCAGATCGCGCGCCACGGCATGATCGACCTCGAAGTCGAAGCCGTCGGCGACCTGCACATCGATGCGCACCATACCGTCGAGGACACCGGCATCACGCTGGGCATGGCGGTGGCCAAGGCCGTGGGCGACAAGAAGGGCATGGTGCGCTACGGCCACTCCTACGTGCCGCTGGACGAAGCGCTGTCGCGCGTGGTGATCGACTTCTCGGGCCGTCCGGGCCTGGAAATGCACATCCCCTGGACGCGCGCCATGATCGGCACCTATGACGTCGACCTGACCGGCGAATTCTTCCGCGGTTTCGTGAACCACGCCGGCGTGACCCTGCACATCGACAACCTGCGCGGCGTGAACGCGCACCACCAGTGCGAGACCGTGTTCAAGGCCTTCGGCCGCGCGCTGCGCATGGCCACCGCGCTGGACGAACGCGCCGCCGGCATCATCCCTTCGACCAAAGGCACTCTGTAAAACCATCATGACGAACAAGATTGTGGTGGTCGACGGCCTGGGCAACCTGCGCTCGGTGGCGCAGGCCCTGCGCGCCGCGGCGCCCGAAGCCGACATCCTGGTGTCCAACAACGCGGCCGACATCGACGCGGCCGACCGCATCGTGCTGCCGGGCCAGGGCGCGATGCGCGACTGCATGCGCAGCCTGCGCGAATCCGGCGCCGAGGAAGCCCTGCTGCGCGCCGTGAAGACGCGCCCGGTGATGGGCGTGTGCGTCGGCGAGCAGATGCTGTTCGACGAGAGCGAAGAGAACGAAGGCACGCCGGGCCTGGGCCTGTTGCCGGGCCGGGTCGTGCGCTTCCAGCTGGATGGCAAGCTGCAGGCCGACGGCTCGCGCTTCAAGGTGCCGCAGATGGGCTGGAACCGCGTGCGCCAGACCCGCGCCCACCCGCTGTGGGAAGGCGTGGAAGACGGCAGTTATTTCTATTTCGTGCACAGCTATTATGCTGCGCCCGACGAGCCTGCCGACACGATCGGCGAGGCCGACTATGGCGGCATGTACACCTGTGCCGTCGCGCGCGACAACCTGGTCGCCACCCAGTTCCACCCCGAAAAGAGCGCAGCCGCCGGCTTGCGCCTGTACCGCAATTTCATCCATTGGAAACCGTGAGTTTCAACCTTAATCCGCTGCCAACCAACCGACAACGACCATGCTGCTGATCCCTGCCATCGACCTGAAAGACGGTCACTGCGTTCGCCTGAAACAGGGCGACATGGACCTCGCCACCGTGTTTTCCGAAGACCCCGCCGAAATGGCGCTGCACTGGCTGAAGAAGGGCGCACGCCGGCTGCACCTGGTCGACCTGAACGGCGCGTTCGCGGGCAAGCCGAAGAACGAGGAAGCGATCAAGTCGATCCTGAAAACCGTGCAGGACTACGCCGAAGAGATGGGCATCGAGGAGATCCCGGTCCAGCTGGGCGGCGGCATCCGCGACCTCGACACCATCGAGCGCTACCTGGACGACGGCATCACCTACATCATCGTCGGCACCGCCGCGGTGAAGAACCCGGGCTTCCTGCACGACGCCTGCGGCGCCTTCCCGGGCTCGATCATCGTCGGCCTGGACGCCAAGGACGGCAAGGTCGCCACCGACGGCTGGAGCAAGATGTCGGGCCATGAAGTCATCGACCTGGCCAAGAAGTTCGAAGGCTACGGCGTCGAGTCGATCGTCTACACCGACATCGGCCGCGACGGCATGATGGGCGGCGTGAACATCGAAGCGACGGTCAAGCTGGCCCAGGCCGTCAAGATCCCGATCATCGCCTCGGGCGGCGTGCACAACCTGGCCGACGTCGAAGCGCTGTGCGCGGTGCAGGACGAAGGCATCGAAGGCGTGATCTGCGGCCGTTCGATCTACGAAGGTACGCTGGACCTGACGTCGGCGCAGGAACGGGCCGATGAACTGACTGAAGGGGCGCAGGCGTAAGGTAAAAGTGGTTACGGCCACGTTCCTCAGCACGTCATCCCCGCGCAGGCGGGGATCCAAGTTTGCGTGCATGCCGAACTGCATGCGTTCACACTGAACACAGGAATTGGGTTCCCGCCTTCGCGGGAACGACGTTCACAGGCTAACGCTAGAATTTTTATGCTCGCAAAACGCATCATCCCCTGCCTCGACGTCACCGGCGGCCGTGTGGTCAAGGGCGTCAACTTCACCGAGCTGCGCGACGCCGGCGACCCGGTCGAGATCGCACGCCGCTATGACGGACAGGGCGCCGACGAAATCACCTTCCTCGACATTACCGCCTCGAGCGACGGCCGCGACCTGATCCTGCCGATCATCGAAGCCGTGGCCTCGACCGTGTTCATCCCGCTCACCGTCGGTGGCGGCGTGCGCAAGGTCGAGGACGTGCGGCGCCTGCTCAATGCCGGCGCCGACAAGGTGTCGATGAACACCTCGGCCGTCACCAACCCGCAGCTGGTGTTCGACGCATCGCAGAAGCACGGTTCGCAGTGCATCGTGGTGGCGATCGACGCCAAGCAGGTCGCGCCCGGCAAGTGGGAAGTCTTCACCCATGGCGGGCGCAACGCGACCGGGCTGGATGCCGTCGAGTGGGCGCGCAAGATGGAATCGCTCGGCGCCGGCGAACTGCTGCTCACTTCGATGGACCGCGACGGCACCAAGTCCGGCTTCGACCTGGGCCTGACCCGCGCCGTGTCCGACGCGGTCGGCATTTCCGTGATCGCCTCGGGCGGCGTGGGCGGCCTGCAGGACCTGGCCGACGGCATCCTCGAAGGCCATGCCGACGCCGTGCTGGCCGCCAGCATCTTCCATTACGGGCAGCACACGGTCGGCGAAGCCAAGCGCTTCATGCACGAGCGCGGCATCCCGATGCGCCTGGAGTGAACATGCCGAACAAGTGGCTGAATAAAATCCGCTGGGACGAGAACGGGCTGGTGCCGGTGATCGCCCAGGAAGCCGCCACCGGCGACATCCTGATGTTCGCCTGGATGAACCGCGAGGCGCTCGCGAAGACGGCGGAGCTGGGCGAAGCCGTCTATTGGAGCCGCTCGCGCAAGAAGCTGTGGCACAAGGGCGAAGAATCCGGCCACACCCAGAAAGTGCTGGAAATGCGCCTCGACTGCGACGAAGACGTCGTGCTGCTCAAGATCGAGCAGAAGGGCGGCATTGCCTGCCACACCGGGCGCCACTCCTGCTTCTTCCAGCGCTTCGACGGCGAGGACTGGCAGGCGGTCGATCCCGTGCTGCAGGACCCCGACACCATCTATTCCCAGAACAAGAAATCCCATGAGTGAGATCCTGGCCCGCGTCGCGGCCACCATCGAGTCGCGCAAACCGGCAGCCGGCGGCGACCCTGCGACTTCCTATGTTGCCAAGCTGTTCAGCAAGGGCGACGACGCCATCCTGAAGAAGATCGGCGAAGAAGCCACCGAAACCGTGATGGCCGCCAAGGACGCGCGCGTCTCGGGCGACGCCTCCAAGGTGCTGTACGAGACCGCCGACCTGTGGTTCCACTCGATGGTCCTGCTGGCGCAATTCGGCCTGAGCCCGCAGCAGGTGATCGACGAACTGGCGCGCCGCGAAGGCGTGTCGGGAATCGAAGAAAAAGCCGCGCGCAAAGAATAAACAGACAATAAGCAAACAGTAAGTACCTACTCACGCTTGCCATGCCTGCAAGCGATGTCATAATCAGGCCTCCGCCGTCACATCGATGTCATGCGATGCCGGTAGGATGCACGGGTTCCTGACAGGGGACGCTGTAACAAGATCGGAGACAAGATGGATAACTGCATTTTTTGCAAGATCGTCGCCAAGCAGATTCCGGCCAGCGTCGTCTATGAAGACGACGACGTGCTGGCCTTCAAGGACATCAACCCGGCTGCCCCGGTACACCTCCTGGTGATCCCGAAGCAGCACGTGGACAGCCTGTCCGACTGCGGCATGGATCACGCGGCCGTGCTGGGCAAGATGCTGGCGCTGGCGCCGAAGCTTGCAGAAGAGCATGGTATTGCCGTCAAATCCGACGGCAATGGCGGACGCAGCGGCGGCTACAAGACCCTGATCAACAGCGGACCGGACGGCGGGCAGGAGGTCTACCACCTGCACCTGCACGTGTACGGCGGCAAGCGCCCATGGCGCGGCCTGGGGACGTAAGCCTGAACTAAGATTTTAGTGGGGGCAAGACGCCCCGTATGGCGTATACTGAAACGTACGCTTTCCCGAATTACAGGCGCGATGCGCCTTGCTAGGAGATAAACATGGGTTCGATGAGTATTTGGCACTGGGTGATCGTCCTGGTGGTCGTGATGCTGATTTTCGGCACCAAGAAAATCAGCAACATCGGTGGTGACCTCGGCAAGGCCGTGAAAGGCTTCAAGGATGGCGTGAAGGGCGAGGAAGACAAGGCCAATCCGAACGCTGCTTCGACGAGCACCCAGCCGCCGCAGCAGGTGGCCGACAAGTCCACCATCGACGTGGAAGCCCGCGACAAGTCCCGTCACTGATCCACGGGCATGATCGATCTCGGACTGTCGAAGCTGGCGATCATCGGCGTTGTCGCGCTGATCGTGATCGGCCCTGAAAAGCTGCCGAAGGTGGCGCGCATGGCGGGCACCCTGTACGGGCGCGCCCAGCGCTACCTGCACGACGTCAAGTCCGAGGTCAGCCGCGAGATCGAGCTCGACGAGCTGCGTAACCTGCACAAGGAAGTGCACGAGAGCGCGGCTTCGTTCAAGGACGAGGTCGAGCAGTCCATGTCCAGCCACGTCGACGAGGTCGAGGCGCTGTGGGACGGCAGGGAGCATGTTTCCTCCTCCACCTCCAGCACCTCCTCGTCCGGCACGTATCCCTTCGTCAGCACGGGCGACATCGAGCGCAAGGCGCGCGACTTCCGGCGCAAGAAGCTGGTGCGCACTTCAGCCGTGCCGGCCTGGTACAAGCACCGCAACGGCGGCAAGACCCATGTGCTCTCCGGCGCCGCGCGCGTGCGCAAGTTCCGGCCGGGTTCAAGCAAATCCAAGACTTCCTTTTTCTAGATGACCGAAGAAGCCGCAGGCGAAACCTTCATTTCCCACCTCGTCGAACTGCGTGACCGCCTGGTCAAGGCGTCGATCGGGATCGCCATCGCCTGCGCGGCCCTGTTCATCTGGCCGGGACCCTCGCAGGTCTACGACCTGCTGGCCGCGCCCATGATCGCGTCGCTGCCGCCCGGGGCCAAGATGATCGCGACCGGCGTCGTTTCGCCCTTCCTGGTGCCGATGAAGGTCACGCTGCTGCTGGCCTTCATCCTGTCGCTCCCCTGGGTGTTCTACCAGCTGTGGGCCTTCGTCGCCCCCGGCCTGTACGCGCACGAGAAACGCCTGGTGCTGCCGCTGGTGATCTCGTCTTCGCTGCTGTTCATCGGCGGCGTGGCCTTCTGCTACTTCTTCGTGTTCGGGCGCGTGTTCCACTTCATCGGCGAGTTCGCGCCGACGTCCATCGCGGTGACGCCCGACATCGAGAACTATCTCGACTTCGTCATGTCGATGTGCCTGGCCTTCGGCGCCACCTTCGAGGTGCCGGTGGTCGTCATCATCCTGGTGCGCATGGGGATCGTCAGCATCGAGAAGCTGCGCGAGATCCGTTCCTACGTGATCGTCGGCGCCTTCGTCATCGCCGCCATCGTCACGCCGCCGGACGTGGTCAGCCAGCTGGCGCTGGCCATCCCGATGTGCCTGCTCTACGAGCTGGGCCTGATCGTGGCGCCGATGTTCTCGCGCATGACGCGTGCTCCCGAAGAGCACGCATAAGGGATCGCCACCGGCGGCCGCCTAGTTCGACCGCAGCACCCCGCCATTGCCCAGTCCACCCTCCACCGACTGGGCCTTGTAGCTGCGCACCGCCTTCACCATCTGGTTGTACGAATCCATGAAGGATGCCGCCAGCACCTTGCCCTGTGGCGAGTTGCTGAAGCCGTGCGCGCCCGCCAATCCACCCTTGAAGAAGCCGGCCAGCATGCCGAAGTCCCAGTTCTGCGCGCTGCCCTCGGCCGCGGCCAGCTGAACGCCGGAGCGGTTATCGGTCAGCAGCAGCATGGTCGAGGCCTCGTTCGATTTCATCGAGCTGCCGACCAGCGAGGCCACGACCCCGATCCTGCCGCCCACCAGGCCGCCCAGGCCGCCGGTATCCTTCTGGCTGAAGGTGATCGAGGGCGTCATGGTGTAGTCGGCGGCGGCCATCATGCCCTTGCCGAAGTTGCTGGTCTTGCGCAGTTCGCCGGACTCCATCAGGGCGCGCTCGCCCTGCATGCTGCGCAAGGCCTGGCCGCGCTCGACGATGACGAAGCAGTTCGACTGCTGGATGATCATGCGCAGCAGCGGCACCGTGCTCTGCATGCGGTACTCGGCGGTGAACTGGTTCAGCCAGGGCTGGTTCGCTTCCTCGACGATGGCCAGCGTGCCGAGGCTCTTGTCGCAGCGCTCGAGCTGCGTGTTGGCGCCGACCGCATTGCTGCCGCCGGCCGCGCCGGTGGCCACGGTCTTGGCGCCGGAGGCGCCGATGCTGGGCGAGGTGGCGCAGCCGGCGAGGGACAGGGAAGCGAGGACCAGCAGGGGCAGGGTTGATTTCATTCAGGCATCCTTATTGTGACAATGGAGACACCCAATGCTACGAAGCACCGCCCGGCGTGGCTTATCCCCCATCAAGCGGGCTGTTGAGTAAGAACGAACAAGGCCGGGGGCAGCACCCCGGCCTTGCCCAGGCTTTACGGACAGTTGCCGATGACGTAATACCCTGCCGCGGTCTGCGCCAGCGTGCTCGTGTAGAAGGTATTGTTCAAGCCCATGTTCTGGTTCGAGCCGTTGGCCAGCGCGTAGCCGCCGCTCGCATGGGCACGTCCTGCCGTCACGTGCGCGTAATTGCTGGCCGTCGTCGTGCTGCACACGAAGCCCGAGGTGGTCGAGGCCGTCAGGCTGGCCGACTTCGCACTCTCGACACCGTCGTTGCCGGTGCTGGATACCTGGTAGGTGTAGCTGGTGGCCGCGGCCAGGCCGGTGTCAAGGTAGCTGGTGCCGGTGAGCGGCGTGCCATTCAGCTTGGCGCCGTTGCGATAGAGGTTGTAGCCGGTAGCGCCGTTTGCGGCGTTCCAGCTGAGCGCGATGCTGTTCGCCGTGCGCGTGCCGACGGCCAGGCCGGCGGGCGGCTGCAGGGCCGGCGCCGCGCCGACCAGGAATTGCGGGATGCTGCAGGCGCTGGAAGTCAGCCCGGTCGTGTTGTTGGTGGCGGTGACCATGCCCGAATAATAGCCGTCGGCGCGCGCCGCATAGGCCTTGCTGAAGCCGGCGCCGCTGCCCGCCGCGCTGTCGTCGACCGGCGTCGGGCCGTTCAGCACCACGCGGTAGCTGCCGATGCTGCCCGCCGGATCGGTGGCGGCGCCGTTCACGGTGATGGTCGAACCCGATACGCTGGCGCTGCACGAGCTCATGCTGGGCGCCGCCGCGCGTGCGACCCGCAGGTTGTTCCTGAACCAGAAATCCATCACGAAGGCCGGGTAGTTGACCTTGGTCGCATCGACGTAGTTGCTGTTCTGCCCACCGGTACCGGCCGGCCAGGCATGGCCCATGCCGGTGACCACGATCTCCGACGTGCGCAGCTTGCCGTTGCTGTCCGTATAGGGCACGTTGCTGCCGCCCGTCGGCACCGTGACTGCCGTCCCTTTCGTGTAGCTGCCGCCGTAGACCTGGCGCATGGCCGCCGCGTTGAGTGGCCCGTAGGCCTGCGCCACGGTGTAGTCGTTGGTGCCCCAGACCACGCCGGCGACCTGGGTCGCGAAATGGCTGGCGTTGCTGCCGGCCCAGGAGCTGCAGCTGCTGGCCACGCTGCTCGAGGTGGTGCCGGAAGGGACCATGGAGATCTGCGAGGTCGACACGGTCGGCGCCGGTCCGGCATTGATGCCGATGCCGGCGAAGATGTCGGTGACGTAGATCTGCTTCGGGTCGATCGCATACTGCGGGTTGCTCACGAAGCGGTTGATCAGGTCGAGCAGCACCGCGTTGTGGCCATAGCTGCGGCTGCGGTTGGTGGCGGCCCAGTCCCAGCAGTGGGCGCCGTACAGGTTGCCGGTGGCATTGGGCGCGAGGATCACGGCGCCGTACTGGTCGGCCGCCGCCTTCCAGTTGTAGCCGGCGTCGCTGCTGCCGGCGATGACGTCGTTGGCCGCGGTCTGGGCGCAGCCGTGCAGCACCAGCACCAGTGCGCGCTTGTTGTCGAGTTGCGGCGCGGTCGCGGGCCAGTAGTAGTAGCCGGTGAGGGCGCCGCCGTTGACCGTGTCGGTGGCCCAGGTCTGGTTCGCGCTCCAGGTGCCGGGTCCGGCCTGGAGTTGGGCGAAGCTCGGTGCGGCCAGCGCCATGCAGGCGGCGGCAAGTGCGGCCCGATTGAAGAGGAATGCCATTGAAAGTCTCCGTTCTGTTGTCAGTACTACGGAACCGCCTGTGGATGGACGTGACGAAGCCACGCCGGTTCCGCATGCGGAGCTAGACCCTAGTCGAACT
>NZ_DKJX01000044.1:0-49573 GCF_002454935.1 Massilia sp. UBA6681 | reverse complement strand
GAACCGCTCGGCTATATACCGCCGGCCGAAGCTGAGGCAAACTATTACAAGCAACTGAGCAGTCAAGCCGTCCCGGCCTGACTCACACTAACCGGCCTCCACAAAAGCCGGGGCGGTTCATTATGGGAACCGATCATGCTCCGCATTCGCTTGCACACTCACCGTACGCTCCCCTTCCTGCTGGCTTGCCTGTCGGCGCTAACGCCGCTGTCATCCGCCAGTAGCGATGCTGCGGTACAGGCAGCGGGCGCCGATAGCCGCTATGAACGCGTCGCCCGGAGCCCGGATGGTATCGGCAAGCGCTACATGGGCCGCGAGATCGCCGGCGTGATGGGATGGGAGGGCGCCCAATGGCTGGAGCGCGAAAGTCGGGCACGCGAGGAGCGGCCCGAATTGCTTCTGCGCGAACTGGCGCTGGCGCCGGGCATGACGGTGGCCGACATCGGCGCCGGCACCGGCTACTACACCTGGCAACTGGCGAAACAGGTCGGACCCGGCGGTCGCGTCTATGCAGTGGACGTCCAGCCGGAAATGATTCGCATGCTCGACAGCCAGATGGCAAAGCGCGGCGTGCGCAATGTGGTCTCGGTGCTGGGCAGCGAAACCACTGTCAAACTGCCCCCGGCCAGCGTCGACCTGGCAATCATGGTCGATGTCTATCACGAGCTCGCTTATCCTGCGGAGGTCCTCGACAGCATTGTCGAGGCGCTGAAGCCAGGCGGGCGCGTCGTCTTCGTCGAATATCGGGCCGAGGATCCATCGGTCGCGATCAAGCCGCTGCACAAGATGAGCGAGCGGCAGGTCCGGCGTGAAGCCACCGCGCATGGCTTGAAATGGGAACGCAGCATCACATCGCTGCCGCTCCAGCATGCGATCGTGTTTCGGAAGCCCTGAGCACCGATTTTCTTGCGGGATCAGGTGGTTGATGGCGAACTTCATCAGTTCGCCACAAGAGGGCTCCTCAGCGTTTGACATCCATCTCGAAAGGCACCGCCGGCAGGCCGGACTTGCCGTCGTAAAGCGTACAGGTCGGCGCGTCACCCCAGCAATAGCGGATTTTTTTCGCATCGGCGGCTGCGGGCAGCACGAACCGGGTACCCGCGACACGGGCTTCAGTCCAGCGGCAACCGGTATCGGTGCAGACCTCGAAGCCGATCGGGCCCGCCGCGCCATAAGCGACCAGCGCCCCTTCGACCCCATCGAAATCGACTGCCACCCCGTCTCCCTGCGCGCTGGCCGACTTCACCATCGGCCCATTGACGCTGCCCGGCTGGCCATACAGCTTGACTCCAAACGCGCGCGCCAGCCGTTCGCCGACACCCTGCTTGTTGGCGGGATGGATGTCGGTCGGGTCGCCCAGGTCGATCGCCGTGGCCAGCACGGCGTTCGCATCGGCCAGCACCGCGCGGCGCTGCTCCTCACGCAGCTGCGCCCAGCCCGATTCGACCGGCTGCGTCGGACGGGCGCCGAAGTTCGCCAGCTGGACCACGCCGAAAGCCATGCCATTGCCGAACTGGCCGCGCCAGTCCTTGAACAGGCGCGCCAGCAGGCCCTGGTACGGCGAGCCGACGTTGCTCTCGCCCTGGTACCAGAGCGCCCCCTTGAACGGGAAGCGGCCCAGCGGCGCGATCATGCCGTTGGAGAGCACGCTGACCCCAGCCATCGCATCCCAGGGCGCGCGCGGCGGATAGCGGTTCGCGCTCGGCGGCATCTGCCAGCGCCAGCCCGTCAAGGGCAGCACCGAACCGTCGGCCAGGCGCAACTGGCGCGGCTGCTCGCCGTACATGCCGCCGTAGCTCCACAGGTCGAGCACGTTCAGCACGATCGTGTTGTCGCCTGCCTTGAGCGTACCGGCTGCCAGCGGATAGGCGCGCGCCGTGCCGGCGCCCGCCGTGAAGCCGACCGGCTGGCCGTTCACCCAGGTCGTGTCGACCTCGTCGATCAGGCCGAGTTCGAGCGTCGCCGCCTGCGCCGCCTGCGCCGGCGTCAAACGGGCGGTCGCCCCGTACCAGATGCTGCCGTCGTAGCCCGACAGCTCGGGCACGCCCCAGTTCTCCCAGTTCTTGGCGACATCGGGCGCCGCCTTCCACGCCGCCAGGTCCGCCGCAGAGGAAGTCCAGGGCCGCCCCGGGCCACCGGAAGCCTGCCACCAGGCTTCGACCTCCTTGCCAAAGGCGATGCTGGCCTTGGCCGGGTCCTTCGCGTACAGCGCCAGCAGCTCCTGCTGGCGCGCATAGTCCGGCAGCGAGGCCGCGGGCGAGAGCCAGGCCGTCAGGTTCGAGCCGCCCAGCGAGGCGTGCACCAGGCCGACCGGCAGCTTGATCTTGCGCTGTAGTTCCTTGCCGAAGAAGTAACAGGTGGCCGACCAGTCGGCGACCGTCTTCGGCGATGCCGCCTGCCACGCCACCGGCTTGGCCAGCCGCGCCAGCGGCGCCGGCTGCGGATCGACGGCGACCGTCGCCATGCGCAGGTCCGGATTCGTCGACGTGCCGATCACCGTGTCCGCATTCAGGGCGCGGTTGACGGTGAGCTGCATGTTCGACTGGCCCGAGCACAGGAAGACGTCACCGGTGACGACGTCGCCCAGCGTGACCCGCTGGCCGCTGCTGCTCCCGACTGCGAGGGTATCGCTGCGTCCCGCGGGCAGGCTCGGCAAGGTGACAGAAAAGCGTCCGGCGGCGTCGGCGGTGGTCTTCCAGCTGCCGCCGAAGCCGCTCACGGTGATGTGCTCGCGGGCGCCTGCGCGGCCCGACACGACCGCCCCCTGGCGTGGCAGCACCATGTGGTCCTGGAACAGGCTGTCCAGTTGCAGGCTAGGCGCTTCCGCGGCCAGGCCTGGAGCCGCTTGCGCCAGCAAGGCGGCGGAGAGGATGAGTTGTCGCATGCGTCTCCCCTGGTGTCAACGTGCGCGGCCGCGTGCGTCCAGCGTGCTGGCAGGCAGGTCGACGGTCACGCTGGTGGCGTTGGCGGCGGAGGCGTCTTCGGCCAGCGTCAAGCGGATCTTGCCTTTCGGGCGGCGCCAGGTGCGCGACTTCTCGTCGAACATGGCCAGCAGGCGCGGCTCCACCGCGACCTCGACTTCCTTGGTCTCGCCCGGCTGCAGGGCGACCTTGCTCCAGGCGGCCAGGCGCTTCGGCGCCTCCCACTTGGTCGCGAGCGGCGACGCGTACACCTGCGGCACGTCCTTGCCGGCGACATTGCCGGTGTTGGTGACCTTGAAGCGCACGTGCAGGCGGCCGTCCTTGACCTGGCCGGACAGGCCGGAGTACGCGAACGTGGTGTAGGACAGGCCGTGCCCGAACGGGAACAGCGGCTTGTGGCCTTTCAGGTCGAACCACTTGTAGCCGACCGCCGCACCCTCGTGGTAGTCGACCGCGAACTGCAGCTCGGGGTTCTTCGGGTCGCCATCCAGTTTCGGGCGCGGCAGCTGCTGCTCGGATTGCGGGAAGGTGGCCGGCAGGTGGCCGGATGGGTTGACCGCGCCGAACAGCACGTTCGCGATCGCCTCGCCGCCGCTGGTGCCCGGATACCAGGCTTCCAGCACGGCAGGAACGCGCGCCAGCCAGGGCATGGTGACCGGTCCGCCGGTCTGCAGCACCACCACGGTGCGCCCGTTGGCGCCCGCCACCGACGCGATCAGCTCTTCCTGGCCGTCCGGCAGCGCGAGCGTCTGGGCATCGTTGGCCTCGCCGATCCACTGGTTGGCGAAGACCAGGGCGACGTCGGCCCCTGCGGCCACGCGGGCGGCGCGGGCCGGGTCGCGGCCATCGTCGAACACCACCTTGGCATTCGGGGCCTGGGCCTGGATCGCGCGCAGCGGCGAGGACGGGTAGTACACCACCGGACCCGGCCAGGTGGCCGGCAACAGGCCCTTGACCGCGATGCCGCCCACCGGGTACACCTGGGACGAGCCGCCGCCCGAGAGCACGCCGGCATCCGCATGGCCGCCGATGACGGCGATCGTGCGCACGGTTTTCGCGAGCGGCAGGATGCGGCCTTCGTTCTTGAGCAGGACCATGCCCTCTTCCGCCGTCTGGCGGCTCACCGCGCCGTTGGCGGCGAAGTCGATCGCGGCGCCCGGCTTGAGCGGGTTGTCGACCACGCCCTTGGCGAACATGGTGCGCACGATGCGGGTGACCATGTCGTCCAGGCGCTTTTGCGGCACGGCCCCGGTCTTGACGGCTTCTTGCAGCGCGCCGCCGAAGTACGGCGACTTGTCGAATTCCTGGCCGGACTGCTGGTCGAGGCCGCTGTTGGCGGCGGCCACGGTGCTGTGGGTGGCGCCCCAGTCGGACATGACATACCCCTTGAAACCCCAGTCGCGCTTGAGCACCTCGGTCAGCAGCCATGGATGTTCGCAGGTGTACGGTCCGTTGAGGCGGTTGTAGGCGCACATCACCGAGCCCGCGTCGGACTGCTCCAGCGCCAGCTCCATCGCCAGCAGGTCGGACATGCGCAGCGCCGCCTTGTCGATGCGCGCATCGAGCTCGTTGCGGCCGGTTTCCTGGTCGTTCAGCACGAAGTGCTTGAGCGTCGAGATGATCCGGTTCGACTCCACGCCCTTGATCGCCTGGCCGATCATGGTGCCGGCCAGCAGCGGATCCTCGCCCGCGTATTCGAAGTTGCGGCCGTTGCGCGGCTCGCGCTGCAGGTTCACGCCGCCTGCCAGCATGACGTTGAAGCCGGAAGCGCGCGCCTCCGAGCCGATCATCGCGCCGCCGGCGTAGGCCAACTTCGGGTCCCAGGTCGAGGCGGTGCTCAGGCCCGACGGCAAGGCGGTGCGCTCGCGCACGTTGGGGCCGGACTGCGAGGCCACGCCCTGACCAGCGTCGGTCTCGAACAATGCCGGCAGACCCAGGCGCGGCGTGCCCGGGATGTAGCCGGCCGACTGCGGCAATGCCTCCGGATGCTTCTTGCTCTTGCCGAAATCGTGACCGAAATAGCCGAACACCCAGCGCAGCTTCTCCTGCTGGGTCATGGCCTGCACGGCCAGGCGGGCGCGCTGGTCGGCGTCCAGGGAAGCATCCAGCCAGGGCTTCTGGGCCGGCTCGGCCGGCTCGGGCGCGGCGAAGGCGCCGGGGGTGAACAGCGGGAATGCTGCGGCAATGGCCGCGACCAGGGCGGTGCGCGCCGCGGCGGCGGCGTGGTTCTTGCGATGCATGATGTCTCCTGATTGATTTCTTGTTGTGTGCTGCTGCCGCCGACGCGTCGGCCGGCGGCTTGACGATTATTTCTTGCCGTCGGCCGGCCGGTAATCGAACCAGTCGAAATCGGCCGGCGGCATGGGCGCGCCGTCGGCGCTGTGCGCCACCATCCCGAGCACTACCCCGGTGAAGCCGCCCGCGTCCTCGGAACTGAGCGGCGCAGTCGGCGCGCTGCCGAAGTCCGCGACTTCGCGGCCGCCGATGCTGTAGCCGAACACGTAACGCGCCGGGCTGGCGCGCACGCTCAGTTCCACCTTGCCCGCGCCGAGGGGCGCTTCGCGCAGCACGGTGCTCACGCCTTTCACCCTTGTGACCAGCCGGATCACGCGCCCCTTGCCGGTTCCGGCGACGAGCAGCTGGTAGTGGTTGTCCTCGTTCATGCGCAGCGCCAGCCCGGCCTGCTGGCCTTTGGCGCGCGGCGTGAAGTCGAGCAGCGTCGAGGCGCGCAGGTCCCGGTGCGCCTGGCGCTTGCCCACGAAAGCCGGGGTGCCGATGTCCGCCAGCGACAGCTTGCTGCCCTTTAGGCGCAGGAAGCCTGGCCGCTCGGACAGCGACCACAGGTCCTGGGCCGGCCCGCGCAGGAAGATCCACTCGCCGCCCAGCTTGCGCGCGCCGAAATCCTCGCGCGCCGCGGGCGCCGGCCACGGATGCGGCGCCGGCAATCCCGCCGCCTCCGCCTTCTCGAGCAGCGGTGCGCCGCCATTGATCTTGAGCCAGCCGTCCTGGGTCCATTCGACCGGCGCCAGCAGCGTCTCGCGGCCCAGGTGGTGCTTGTGCGCTAGGTGCCGCACACCCAGCAGCACCATGAACCATTTGCCCTCCGGCGTCTGCACCAGGTCGGCGTGGCCTAGCGCCTGCAGCAGCAGGTCCGGGCGGTCGCGGTGGGTCAGGATCGGATTATCCGGCGCGCCTTCGAACGGTCCCCAGGGCGAGCGCGAGCGCGCCAGGATGACCACGTGGCCATACGAGGTGCCGCCTTCGGCATGCAGCAGGTAGTACCAGCCGTTGATCTTGTACAGGTGCGGCCCTTCGGGCCAGACGCCCCCGGTACCGTTCCAGATGCGGCGCGGCTTGCCCTTCAGCTGGCCGGTGGCGACGTCGATCTCGACCTGGCCGATGCCGCCACGTTCGCCGCCGTCCTGGTAGGTGAGGTAGACCTTGCCGTCATCGTCGAAGAACAGCGAGGGATCGATCCCCTGCACGTCCTTGATCCAGACCGGCTCGGACCAGGGGCCGGCCGGTTTGGTGGCGTGAACGATGAAGTTGCCGCCGCCTGCCACGTTGGTGGTGATCATGTAGAAGTGGCCGTTCCCGCAGCGCAGGGTCGGGGCGAAGATGCCCATGGAGCTTTTCTGGCCCGCGAGCGGAAGCTGGCTCGGGCGGTCGAGCGCGTGACCAACTAAGCGCCAGTTGACCAGGTCCTTGCTGTGGTAGATCGGCACCCCGGGGAAGTACTCGAAGGTGCTGGTGGCGACGTAGTAATCCTCGCCATCCCGGCAGATGCTGGGGTCGGGGTTGAATCCCGGGATGACCGGGTTCCTGTATTCGCCTGCCGCGGCGGTGATTGCGCAGGACAGCCCAAGGGCCGCCCACGCTGCGAGACCGAAACGCATCCGAGTTCCTTTCGTGCACGTAATGTTAGCGCAACCAGTATAGGTTACAAAATGGTTACGAGCAACGAAAAGAAGCTGGAGAACACGCACCGGAGAACCCGGCGCGTGGATTGCAGGGTTTAACGCACCGCTGCCACCGCGAGCGCGGTCATGTTGACGACCCGGCGCACGGTCGCGCTCGGGCTCAGGATGTGGACAGGCTTGGCCGCGCCCAGCAGGATCGGGCCGACGGTGACGCCCTTGCCGGCCGCGACCTTCAGGACGTTGAACAGGATGTTGGCGGCGTCCAGCGAGGGCATCACCAGGAGGTTGGCACTGCCCGCAAAGCCAGCGGCGCCCTCGCCTGCCGGCTGGTACAGGCGCCGGATCTCTTCGGACAGCGCGGCGTCGCCATGCACCTCGCCGATCAGCGCCAGGTCCGGCGCGCTGGTCGCCAGCAGTTCGCGCGCTTCGCGCATCTTGCGCGCCGAGGGACGCTCCGAGGAACCGAAGATCGAGTGCGACAGCAGCGCCGCCTTGGGCTCCAGACCGAAGTGGCGCAGTTCGGTGGCGGCCAGGCGCGTGATGTCCGCCAGTTCCTGCGCCGACGGGCTGTCGTTGACGTAGGTGTCGGTGATGAACAGGGTCATCTTGTCCAGCACCAGGGCGTTCATCGCGGCCAGCACTCCCGTGCCGGGCGCGGTGCCGATCACCTCGCGCACATGCGCCAGGTGGCTGTCGTAGCTGCCCGCCATGCCGCAGATGAGCGCATCGACCTGGCCCGACTGCAGCAGGCGCGTGCCCTGCAGGGTGGGGTTGCCGCTGCCATCGGGTTCGGCCAGCTCGTAATCGACGCCGCGCGTCAGGCGCAGGCCGGACTGCTTGACCGCCTGCTCCACCGCTTGCGCCGTGCCGATCAGCACCGGCTTGGCCAGGCCTTCGTCGACCACGGTCTGCACCGCGCGCAGCACGCGCTGGTCGGTGCCTTCGGCATAGGCCACACGGCGCGGGCTGGCCTTGGCCTTGGCGAACACCGGCTTCATGAAGAAACCGGTGTGGTAGATCATCTCGCCCAGGCGCGCGCGGTAGGCGTCCATGTCGGCGATCGGGCGCGCGGCAACGCCGGAAGCCGCGGCGGCTGCGGCCACTGCTGGGGCAATGGCGGCCATCAGGCGCGGATCGAAAGGCTTCGGGATGATGTAGTCGGGACCGAAGCTCAGGTCCTGGCCGGCGTAGGCTTCGGCGACGGTGTCGTTGGCTTCGGCCTCGGCCAGCTGGGCCATCGCGCCCACGCAGGCCAGCTTCATCTCGTCGGTGATGCGGGTGGCGCCGCAGTCCAGCGCGCCGCGGAAGATGTAGGGAAAACAGAGGACGTTGTTGACCTGGTTCGGGTAGTCCGAACGGCCGGTGGCGATGATGCAGTCGGGACGCGCGGCCTTGGCCACTTCCGGACGGATTTCCGGTTCCGGATTCGCGAGGGCCAGGATCACCGGCTTGTCCGCCATGGTCTTGACCATCTCGGCAGTCAAGACGCCGGCGGTCGAGCAGCCCAGGAACACGTCGGCGTCCTTGACGATGTCGGCAAGGCTACGCGCGTCGGTGTCCTGCGCATAGCGCGCCTTGTTGGCTTCCATGTTGGCTTCGCGCCCCTGCCAGATCACGCCCTTCGAGTCGGTAACGAAGATGTTCTCCTGCTTCACGCCCAGGCTCACCATCATGTCGAGGCAGGCGATCGCCGCCGCGCCGGCGCCGGAGGCCACCAGCTTGACGCTGCCGATGTCCTTGCCCACCACCTTCAGGGCATTGAGCAGGGCTGCGCTCGAGATGATCGCGGTGCCGTGCTGGTCGTCATGGAAGACCGGGATGTTCATGCGTTCGCGCAGCTTCTTCTCGATGTAGAAGCACTCGGGCGCCTTGATGTCCTCGAGGTTGATGCCGCCCACGGTCGGCTCGAGCATGGCGATGGCGTCGACCAGCTTGTCCGGATCGTTCTCCGCCAGCTCCAGGTCGAACACGTCGACACCGGCGAACTTCTTGAACAGGCAGCCCTTGCCCTCCATGACCGGTTTGGACGCCAGCGGGCCGATGTTACCCAGGCCGAGGACCGCGGTGCCGTTGCTGATCACGGCCACCAGGTTGGCGCGCGAGGTGTAGTCGGCGGCGGTGCTCGGGTCGGCGGCGATCTCTTCGCAGGCATAGGCCACGCCGGGCGAATAGGCCAGCGACAGGTCGCGCTGGTTCGACAGCGGCTTGGTGGCCACCACCTCGATCTTGCCGCGCACGGGGTTGCGGTGGTATTCCAGCGCGTCGGTGCGCAGTTGGCTGTCGACGTTTGCGCCGAGGCTGCTCTCAGTGCTCATGGGTTCCTCTTTCTTGATGTGCCGGAAGGCAGGTATGCGTAAAACGCATAGCATACTGCACTAGGAGAATCGCGTTGTGCCCGGCTGCCAATCGCGCAGCTTGTTGCGCCTTTAGCGCGCTTGCGCAGGCGCGCGCCGGTCCGCGACCGGCACACCGAAGTCGGGAGTCCCGTCAGGGCGCCACGTGATGGCTTGCGCACGCGTGTGGCGATTGGGGTCGAACAGGGAGTCGCCCGTGATCTTTTCGTAGTTGCGCGCGTGGTAGACCAGGATGTCCTGCTTGCCGTCCGGCGTGGTGGTGAAGGAATTGTGTCCCGGGCCGTACTGCCCGGTCGCTGCACTGCTCCGGAACACCGGCAGCGGCGACTTGGTCCAGGCGGCCCGATCGAGCAGATTGGCGGATTCCGCGGCCGTCAAGAGGCCCAGGCTGTAGCTGGCGTCGGTGGCGCTGGCGGAATAGGTCATGAAGACGCGGCCGTTCTTCACCAGCACGGCCGGGGCCTCGTTGACGTGATGGGTCATCTTCTCCCACGCATAGTCGGGCGTGGTCAAGAGCGTCGCCGGACCCTGGATCGACAGCGGCGTGTTCATCTTCGCGAGGTACACGGCGGTCATGTGCCGGTCCGCCGTGGGCGGCTTCTGGGTCCAGGCCAGGTAGCGCTGGCCTTTGACCACGAAGGTGGTCGCATCGAGGGCAAAGGATTCCCAGCCGGTCTTGAGCTGCCCTCGTTCGATCCACTGCCCTTCCAGGGGATTGGCGGCGGCATTCTCGAGCACGTAGAGGCGGATGTCGAAAGGGGCGTCCTCGCGTCCTGCCGTGAAGTACAGGTACCACTTGCCGTCGATATGGTGCAGCTCGGGCGCCCAGATGTGGCGGCTCATCGGGCCGCTGGCATGCTTGCGCCAGACGACCTTGGCCTCTGCCTTGCCCAGCTCGTCCAGCGAACGGGTGCGGCGCAGTTCGATCCGGTCGTATTCCGGGACGGTGGCCGTGTAGTAGTAATAGCCGTCGCCGTGCAGCGTCACATGCGGATCGGCCCGTTGCAGCACCAGCGGGTTGGCGAATTCGGCGGCGGCGGCCGGCAAGGCCAGCGCGAGCGCCAGTGCGAAGCTGAGACGGGCTTTCATCATGTTCAGGGTCCTCGGGTCAGTAGATCTCGGACGCCGCCAGCCTCACCTGCTTGAGCAGCAGGTCCGCGCCCGGCGCCAGCAGGTGGTCCTGCTGGCGGATGATGCCGAAGGCGTCCATTTTGCAGGGCAGCTCGATCGGCAGGATGCGCATCACGTTCAGCGACGCGTAGTACTGCGCCACTTCCTGCGGCATCACGTGCAGCGAATCGGTCTGCTGCAGCAGCGTGGTGATGAGCAGCAGCGCGGTGGTGTCGACCACGTTCACGGGGGGCTGCAGGCCGGCGCGGCGGAACATCATGTCGAAGCGGTGGCGCAGGATGCTGCCGGGCGGCGGCAGGATCCAGGGCTGGTCGGCGATGTCTTCCAGGCGCAGGTCCCTGGCCTCGAGCAGCGCGTGGCCGGGACGCACCACGGCGCAGGCGGGTTCCTCGGTCAGCTCCTCGTACACCAGGCCGCTCGAGTCTTCCTTCTCCAGGATGCGGCCGATCATGAAGTCGAGCGTGCCGCGCTGGAGCTTGTCGAGCAGGACGTTGCTGGGCTCGAGGTGCACGCCGATGCGCAGCAAGGGCGCCTGTTCCTTGATGCGCGCGATCGCGCGCGGCAGCAGCGCCATCGCCGGCGACATGATGACGCCCACTTCCACCTGCCCGGACAGGCCGGCCTTGAGGGCGACCAGGTCGTCGTGCGCCAGCGCCAGGCTGGTGAGCGCCATGCGCGCGTGGCGGATCATGGTCTCGCCGTAGATGGTCGGTTCCATCCCGCGCGGCAGGCGCTCGAACAGGCGCACCTCCAGCATCTCTTCCAGGTCCTTGATCTGCTTGGACGCCGCCGGCTGCGTCATGTGGAGTTCCTCGGCCGCGCGGTGGATGTTGCGGTAGTCGTCCAGCGCGATCAGGAGCAGCAGCTGGCGCGTCTTGAGACGCGCCTTCAGAAACCAGTTGGGGTTCGTCGTATCCATCAGGAAATCATATCATTTGTGATATCGATCCAATGGAAATACCGCTCGGTGGCTATCACTTGCAGCCGGGCGAGGGGTTGGCGGCCGGCCCTTCCGCCGTTTGCGCCACCGGCAGCATCTTGCCGTCCGGGCCGTAGTGCAGTTCTTCCACCGCGACCGAGCGGCGGAATTCGCCGCCGGTCGGCAGCTTGCCGTTGTGGTAGAAGATGTAGGACTTGCCGTTGAACTCGACGATGGCCTGGTGGATTGTGTTGACGTTGCTGTTCTTCTCCATGATCACGCCGCCGAAGGTCCAGGGGCCGGTGGCGGTCGGGCCGCTCATCACCACGGTCTCTTCGGGGAACTTGCGCGAGTACGAGAGGTAGTAGGTGCCCTTGCGCTTGTGCAGGTAGGCCGCTTCCACGAAATTGTCCAGGCCCACGGTGTGGATCGGTCCGTCGAGCTCGATCATGTTGGGCTTGAGCCTGGCGTACTTCATCACCGTGTTGCCCCAGTACAGATAGGCCTGGCCATCGTCGTCGATGAAGACGGCGGGGTCGATGTCGTCCCAGGGGATATCGGTTTCCTTGGTCATGTCGTTGGTGACCAGGGCGGTGCCGCGGGCGTCCACGAAGGGCCCGGTCGGGCTGTCGGAGACGGCGACGCCGATCGCCTTGCTCTTGAGGGTGGCGTGGTCCACGGTCGAATAGAAGTAGTACTTGCCGTCGCGCTTGACGATGTCCGAAGCCCAGGCGTCGCGCCCGGCCCATTTGAAGGTGCTGTAGCGCAGCGGCGAGCCGTGATCGGTCCACTTCTTCATGTCGCAGCTGGAGTACACGCGCCACTCGTTCATCACGTATTCCTTGCCGCCGACCGGCGCCTCGTCCTTGCCGACATAGAGGTAGACGCGGCCGTTGTCGACCAGCGCGGCCGGGTCGGCCGTGAAGATGTCCTTCACGATGGGATTCGAAGCCCCGGCCAGGGGCGCGGCCAATGCAGAGGCCAGTCCGGCCACGAGTACGGACATCTTATTCATCACGTCTCCTTATATATTGCTTATATTTATTAGCTTTGCTTCTGACGGAAGCCCATCAGGCGTTGGACCACGCAGAACACGAACAGCAGCGCGCCGATGACGATCTTGGTCCACCAGGAGCTGAGGGTGCCGTCGAAAGCGATCAGGGTCTGGATGGTGCCGAGCACCAGCACGCCCGACAGCGCGCCGAGGATGTAGCCGTAGCCGCCGGTGAGTAGGGTGCCGCCGATGACAACCGCCGCGATGGCATCCAGCTCGGTGCCCTGCGCATGCAGGCCGTACCCGGACAGCATGTAAAACGAGAACAGCAGGCCGCCCAGCGCCGCGCAGAAGCCGCTGAAGGCATACACCGCTACCTTGGTGCGGCCCACGGCCAGGCCCATCATCGCGGCCGACTGTTCGTTGCCGCCGATGGCGTACACCGCGCGCCCGAAGGACGAGTAGTGCGCCATCCACACCGCCAGCAGCAGCATGGCGAGCGCGATCAGGGCGCCCGGCGACAGGAAGCCGCCCAGGAAGGGCAGCTGGGTCTGCGACATGGCCACGAACAGCGGATCCTCGATGGTGATCGATTCGATGCTGATCAGGTAGCACAGGCCACGCGCCAGGAACATGCCGGCCAGGGTGACGATGAAGGGCTGCAGGCGGAAGACGTGGATGATCGCCCCCATGGCGCCCCCAAAACACGCCCCGCCCAGCAGCACGAGCGCGATCACCGCCAGCGGCGGCCACTGCGCCGCCTGCAGCAGCCAGGCCGCCACCATGGTGCTCAGGGCCAGCACCGCGCCCACCGACAGGTCGATGCCGCCCGAGAGGATCACGACGCCCATGCCGATGGCGAGCACCAGCAGGAAGGCGTTGTCGATCAGGAGATTGAGCATCACCTGCAGCGACAGGAAGCCGTCATAGGCCTGGCCGCCGGCCAGCAGCATGGCCGCCAGCAGGACCACGGTCGCGGCCGAGGTGAACCAGGGCGCATTTGTCACCTTCTTCATACCGCCCTCCTCTTCCACAGGCTCTTGAACTGGTCGGACTGCGAGATACAGACCAGGAACACCACGCTTGCTTTCACGACCATGTTGACCTCGGGCGGCACGCCCAGCGAATAGATGGTGTAGGTGAGCGTCTGGATGATCAGCGCCCCGATGATGCTGCCCATCAGCGAGAACTTGCCGCCGGCGAGCGAGGTGCCGCCCAGCGTGACCGCCAGGATCGCGTCCAGCTCCAGCATCAGGCCGGCGTTGTTGGCGTCGGCGCTCTTCACGTTGGAGCTGATCATCAGACCGGCCATGCCGGCGCAGGCCGCGCTGAACACGTACACGAAGACGACCAGGGCCGCGGTGCGGATGCCGGCCAGGCGCGCCGCCACCGGATTGATGCCGACCGCCTGGATGAACAGGCCCAGCGCCGTGTGCCGCAGCAGCAGACTGGTGGCGGCAAACACCGCAATCACCACGAACAGCGCGAACGGCAGCCCTGCTAAATACCCGCTGCCCAGGAAGAAGAAGGGCTGGTAGTAGACGGTGACGATCTGGCCGTCGGTCAGCAGCTGGGCCAGGCCGCGCCCGGCCACCATCAGGATCAGGGTCGCGACGATCGGCTGCAGGCCCAGGCCCGCCACCAGGGCGCCGTTCCACAGCCCGCACAGCACGGCCGCGCCCATGGCTGCCAGCAGCGCAAGCCCCATCGGCGTCTGCGCCACGTACTCGGGCACGCCGTTGTTGATGACCATGGTGCCGCCGATGAGCATCGAGGCGACGGTGCCGGACAGGGCCACCACCGCGCCCACCGAAATGTCGATGCCGCGCGTGGCGATAACCAGGGTCATGCCGATCGCGGCCAGCATCAGGGGCGCGGCGCGGTTGACGATGTCGACCAGGCTGCCGTACAGGTGGCCGTCCTTGATCTCGAGGTGGAAGAAGCCCGGAATCAGGAGGAAGTCGATCAGGAGCAGCAGGGCCAGCGCAGCCAGGGGGCGGAACAGCGCATGCTGGAAGACCGAGGGCCGGGACGGCGTGGCGGGGGCCAGCACCGTTTCCTTGACGGCGACGTTCATGCGCTGCCCTCCCCGGCGATCACGTGCAGCACCGAACTGTCGTCCAGCTCACCGCGGCCGTACTCGCCGCAGGCCTTGCGGTCGCGCATGACCACGATGCGGTCGCTCACGCGCAGCACCTCGGGCAGCTCGGACGAGATGAACAGAATCGACATGCCCTTGCGGCACAGGGTGGTAACGTAATCCATGATTTCCTGCTTGGCGCGCACGTCGATGCCGCGCGTCGGTTCGTCGAGGATCATCAGCTTCGGCTCGGTGGCCAGCCAGCGGGCCAGCAGGACCTTCTGCTGGTTGCCGCCGGAGAGCGTGCCGATCGGCGTTTCGATGCTCGCCGTCTTGATCCCCAGTTGTTTCACATAGTGGGCGGCCAGTTCCTGCTGGCGGCGCATCGGGATGGCGCGCAGCAGTCCCTGGCGCGCCTGCAGCGCCAGGATCAGGTTCTCGCGCACCGACAGGGCCAGGATCGCGCCCTCGTACTTGCGGTCTTCCGAGCAGAAGCCGATGCCCTGTTGGATGGCGTCGCGCGGCGTGGAGAACACGCGGCTGCGGCCATCGATCTCGATGGCGCCTCTGTCGGCCTTGTCGGCTCCGAACAGCAGGCGCGCGGTCTCGGTGCGGCCGGAACCGAGCAGGCCGGCCAGGCCGAGCAGCTCGCCCTTGCGGATCTCGAGGTCGATTGGGTTCAGGACGCCCTTGCGCGCCAGCGCCTTGGTGCGCAGGAAGGTCTCGGTGGCTTCGCCAGCCGCGGCACAGGCGCTGCCGCTTTCTTCTTGCGCCTCGGCCGGCGCACCGATCATCTTGTTGACCAGGGCCAGGCGCGACAGCTCGCTGCACAAGTATTCGCCTTCGCGCTCGCCGTTGCGCATCACGGTGATGCGGTCGGAGATTGCGTAGGTCTGGTCGAGGAAGTGGGTGACGAACAGGATCGCCATGCCCTGCTCGCGCAAGCCGCGCAGCACCGAGAACAGCAGCTGGACTTCGTTCTCGTCCAGGCTCGAGGTGGGTTCATCGAGGATCAGGACCTTGCTCGAGATGTTCAGGGCGCGCGCGATCGCCACCATCTGCTGGATCGCGAGCGGATAGCTCGACAAGGGTTGACTAACGTCGACGTCGATCTGCAGGCGCGCCAGCAGTTCGCTGGCCTGGCGGCGCATGCCGCGCCAGTCGATCATGCCGAAACGGCGCGGATAGCGTCCAATGAAGATGTTTTCCGCGACCGACAGGTTCGGGCACAGGTTCACCTCCTGGTACACCGTGCTGATGCCGAGCTGCTGGGCGTCCTGGGTGGAGCTTGGTGCGATCTCCCGGCCATCGAGCATGATACTGCCGCGCTCGGGCTGGTAGACGCCGGTGAGGACCTTGATGAGGGTCGACTTGCCGGCGCCGTTCTGGCCCATCAGCGTGTGGACTTCGCCGGGGAACAGGCGCAGGCCCGCGTCCGACAGCGCCTTCACGCCCGGGAATTGCTTGTGGATGCCGGTCACTTCCAGGACCGGCGCCACGGTGGTCGAGGCGAGCATGGCCGCCTCAGTATTTACGGTTCGGGAATTCCTTGGCCGCGACTTCAGCTGGGAACACACCCTCGTTCACGGTAATACGCTTCGGTACCGGCTTGCCCGCCTTGACCATTTGCGCGGTCTGGATCAGCTGCGGCCCGAGCAGCGGGTTGCACTCGACGGTGACGTTGAGCTTACCCTGCAACATGGCTTCGAACGCGCCGCGCACGCCGTCGATCGACACCACCAGGATGTCCTTGCCCGGCTTCAGGCCCGCTTCCTCAATGGCCTGGATCGCGCCGATTGCCATGTCGTCGTTGTGCGCGTACAGCACGTTGATGTTCTTCCGGTCGGACTTCAGGAAGGCTTCCATCACCTCCTTGCCCTTGGCGCGGGTGAAGTCGCCGGTCTGCGAGCGGATGATCTTCAGCTTCGGATGGTCCTTGATCACTTCCGCGAAGCCGGCCTTGCGGTCGATCGCCGGCGCCGAGCCGACGGTGCCCTGCAGCTCGACGATGTTGTAGCTGCGGTTCGGATTCTTCTTCTGGTGCTCGACCAGCCAGCGCGCGGCGCGGCGGCCCTCTTCCACGAAGTCGGAACCGATGAAGCTCACGTACAGCGAGGGATCGCTCACCTTGACGGCGCGGTCGGTGAGGATGACCGGGATCTTGGCGGCCTTGGCTTCGCGCAGAACGGTGTCCCAGCCGGATTCCACGACCGGCGAGAAGGCGATCACGTCGACGCGCTGGGCGATGAAGGAGCGGATCGCCTTGACCTGGTTTTCCTGGCGCTGCTGGGCGTCGGCGAATTTCAGGTTGACGCCGGCCGCCTTGGCGGCGCTCTTGATCGAGGCGGTGTTGGCGGTGCGCCATTCGCTTTCGGCGCCGACCTGGGAGAAGCCGATGGTGAGGGGTTTGGCGGCGTAGGCCGGCATCGCGGCGGCGATCGCACAGGCGGCGGCGCTACCCAGGAGGGTTCTGCGGGTGAGGGTCATTACCTAGTCTCCGGTATTGTTGTTTCGCAATCGTAAGACAAAGTGTGATGCTGATCCAATCATATTTGTGCTTGAGTAGATACCGGATTCGATATCACTACCCTGGGGCCTTCCCTTCCTTGCATGCACGATGCATCAAAACGGGGTTTGGACTGATTCGACAGGGACAACTGCTGCATACTCGACTACTATTATTTCCACAAGACAACATGGAATGGAATATGGGTCGCCGCAGCAATAAGGGTTTGGTCAACGATCTGGTCGCTCTGCCTTGGCAGTTCAGTGCCGTGCTGGCAGTCAGCGCGTTTGTCGGTATCCGCTGGGTGCTGCCGGGTTTTCTGCCCGAGCGCGGGCCGCTGTCGGCACTGAAACCGGATCTCGACGCGCTGTCCTGGATCGTCTTTGTCGCACTGGCTTTCATGGCAGTGCTGGCAGCGCTGCGTACCGGGTTTCGAGGCTCGGACCATCGATCCGGGTCCAGCCGGCAGCGTGCGCGCATGCGCGCCGTACCGGATGCGGCGCCAGCCGCGAAGCCGGACCCTGCGCGCCTGCCCGCCGCAGCGACGGCGTGGTCGAGCGAGGCACTGCGCATGCTGGAATGGAAGCGCTTCGAGCTGCTCTGCGCCAGCTACTATGAAGCTGTCGGCTTTACCACGGCGACCCTGGCCGCGGGGCCGGACGGCGGCATCGACGTCAAGCTGTTCAAGGTGGATCCGGCGAAACCCCTGGCGATCGTCCAGTGCAAGGCCTGGAACAGCCATCCGGTCGGGGTCAAGGAAGTACGCGAGCTGCTCGGCGTGATGGTGCACGAAGGCGTCGGGAGAGGCATCTTCGTCACCACCGGGAGCTATACAGCCGACGCGCTGCAGTTCGGCGCAGCAAACCCGATCCAGCTGCTCGACGGCGAAGCGTTCGTCAAGAAAATCCTCGCCCTCCCGCTCGACAAGCAGAAGGCGCTGCTCGATGCCGCCTTCGAAGGCGACTACCGCACACCGACCTGCGCCTCCTGCGGCACCAAGATGGTCGCGCGCGACAGCAAGCGCGGCGCATTCTGGGGCTGCATCTACTACCCGCGCTGCAAGACGACGCTGGCGATGCGCGCCTGAAGCCCCGCTAGCGCAGCAGGCGCAGCCCGTACAGCCCGCCCGCGATCGATCCCGGCCTGGCCACGAAGCGCACCGACAACGCGTTCGGCCTGGCCTGCAGGATGGCCGGCGGCAGCGCGTAGTCGACGGTGTAGAACTCCTGGGCGGCATCCTTGGCAAGCGTCACTTCGGCCAGCATCACCCCATTGACCTCGATATCGAAGCGTCGTCCCGCATCGGCCCTGGCAAAGGTGAGCCTCAACAGTTTGGCCTCCCCTTTCGGATCCTTCAGCTCATAGCTGAACCATTTCTTCGCATGGCGCCAGTGGCGTCCGCCGTTCACGCCCGCATCGATACCCTCGCCCTTGAAGAAGTGGTCGGATTCCGGTTGCTGCTCGCCCGGCGCCACCTGATCGATGGTACGGGCGTCCAGCGCCAGCCGGTCCGCTTCGCGGGCGGCATTCTCGGCCCGCATGCGCTCGAAATTGGCCGGCGTCGCATGCTGCCAATACATCGTGTAGCGCGACTCGTGCAGGCGGAAGAAGGGAATGAACTCGGTCGCGCTGCCCGCGGCGCCCTGCACCAGCCCCGGCGCCGTGAAGGTCAGCGGCTTACCCTTCACCGGCTTGAAGCGGCGCAGGAAGTCCAGCGAGTCGCTCACCAGCATCGGCGCCGCCTCCAGTGGACACACCGGCCCGCCCGCGATGTGGCCCATGCGCGACTCGTCGGCCAGGTAGTTCAATTGCTCGTCACCGAACATGCGGGTCTTCGCGGCCAGCACGATGGGGCCGTGCAGCACGGCGTAGTAGTTGGACTGGTCCGGCATCTGCTCCAGGCGCGTGCTCATCGGCAGTTGCACCTCGACCCGGTCGCCCTTCTTCCACGCGCGCTCCAGGCTTACGTAGCCGCCTGGCGCCGCGTCAAACTTCACCGCACTGCCGTTCACCTTCACCACCAGCTTGCCGGCCGCGACCCAGCCCGGATAGCGGATCTTCATGGTGAAGCTGCCCGGTTCGTCCACCGTCAGGCGCGTGCTGCCCTCATCCGGGAAGCGCGTCGACTGGGTGATGCGCACGCCCTTCTCGCGCCAGTGCAGGGTCGAAGGGATAAACAGGTTCACAAACAGCGCATCGCCCTCGTGCGCGTAGATGAATTCGCCGTACTTGGCGTGGCTCTCGATGCCCGAACCGACGCAGCACCACATGCCCTTGTCGACCTGCGAATACACCCGGTAGTGGTTCGGCCGCATCGGCGTGAAGTAGACGAAGCCGCCGCCCGGGCGCTGCGAGGACAGGATGTGGTTGTACAGCGCGCGCTCGTAATAGTCGCCGTAGCTGCCCTTCTGCTCCGACTGGAACAGCATGCCGGTCAGCTTGAGCATATTGTAGGTATTGCAGGTTTCCGGCCCCTCGACCTCGCCGATCATGGAACCGAAGTCCCCGGTGTCGTGGAAGTGCTCCTTGACGCTGTTGCCGCCGATCGCCACCGAACGGCGCTCGACCACCGTCTGCCAGAAGAACTCCGCGGCCTTATCGAGGTCCTGGCGCCCCGTCATGTCGGCGATGCGCTTGAAGCCGATTACTTTCGGAATCTGGGTGTTGGCATGCAAGCCGGTCAGCTTGTCCTCTCCTTGCGCCAGCGGCTGCAACACCGCCTGGTGCGAGAAGCGCAGCGCCAGCTGGAGGTATTTATCGTCGCCCGTCATCTGCGCCACGTCGGCGAGAATCTCGTTCATGCCGCCATGCTCGGCGCGCAGCATCTGCTGCATCTGCTCCTCGCTCAACTGCGCGCTCAGGCGCAGCGCCCAGTCGGACAGCGCAATCAGCATCGCGCGGGCGTCCACGTTGCCGGCGTAGCGGTGGGCGTCGCGCAGGCCCGCGTAGACCTTGTGCAGGTTGTACCAGGGGACCCACTTGCCGTTGACCGAGAAGTTACTGGCGTCCAGCTTGCCTGCCGCGATGTCGCGCCAGGCCTGGCGCCCACCGGGAATGCCGCCCAGGTAGCCGTCTCCGTTCGCTTCCTGCGCGCGCTTGAGTTCCGCCACGAAGTAGTTCAGGCGGCGCAGCACCTCGGCGTCGCCCGTGGCCGCGTACATCAGCGCCAGGGCCGACAGGTAGTGGCCGCCCATGTGGCCGTCCAGCCCCGTCGATTCCCAGTTGCCGTAGCTCGGCTGGCGCGGCGCCAGGCCGGCCTCGCGCAGGAACGGGGCCAGCAGGCGGTCCGGCTCCATCGCCATCATGTAGTTCAGGTCGGTGGTCTGGGCGTCGAGGAAGGGGCCGGGCTTCAGGCGCACGTCGGCCAGCGGGAACAGCTCGGCCGCCTGGGTCCAGGCGGATGACACGAACAAGGCAATTGCGGCGATGCGAAGCTTCATGGCAGGCGGACGCTCTGGTAACGGTTGAGTTCAGACTGGTCGACCAGCGGCCAGCCGTCGCCGTCCCACTTCATCTCCAGCACTTTCAGCTTCTGCTTGTAGCGGTCGGCGCTTTCATAGGCGTGCAGCACCATGACATCCTTGCCGTCGAAGGTGTAGGCGCTGTTGTGGCCCAGCCCCTTCCAATCGCGGTCGCCCTGGATGACGAGCGTACCGCCGCCCTTGGCCATGTCCAGGCCCTGGCGGTCGAGGTAGGGGCCGGTGATCGTCTTGGCGCGGCCGACCACCACCTTGTAGGTGCTGTCCTTGCCCTTGCAGCACAGGTCCCAGGAAGCGAACAGGTAGTACCAGCCATTCTTCCGGAAGATGAAGGGCGCCTCGATCTGGGCCGGACCGGCTTCCTCATCCGGCACGTAGGCCGGACGGTCGCGGCGGGCGATGGTGTGCCATTCCTGCGGCTCGGCCAGCCTAATGCGGCTGGGGTCGAGCTTGACGAGCTTCAGGCCGGTCCAGAAGGAGCCGAAGGACATCCAGGGCGTGCCGTTCTCGTCGTCGATCACGTGCGAGTCGATGGCGTTCCACAGGTCGCGACCCGGCACCGACTGCAGGACCATGCCCTGGTCTTCCCACTTGTAGTGCGGGGAGCGCGGGTCGAGCGTGGTGTTGGTGGTCACGCCGATGCCGGAGGTGTTCTTGCCGAAGCCGGAAACCGAGTAATACAGGTAGTACTTGCCCTTGTGGTGGTAGATGTCCGGCGCCCAGATGTGGTCGTTGAAGGTCGGCGCCGCCGTCCTGGCCCAGGTGGGCTGGCCGGCAAAGACGCGCCCTTCCGGCTTCCAGGACTTCATGTCGGTCGAGCTGTAGAGGGTGATGCCGGGGCCGGTGCTGAAGAGGTAGTACTTGCTGCCCTCTTTCGCCATCACCGGGTCGTGGACTTCGAGCTGGGCGGCGGAGGCAGGGAGCGTGGTGGCGAGCGCCAACACGCCCGCGCTGAGGCGTGAGAGTAAAGACATTGCAAACTCCTGAATTGTCGCGATCCGTAGCGTGGACGGCGGAGCGTGATCTGGTCCACCGGACCAGATCACCCCTACGGAAAGCCTTAGGCGTCTACGGACACGACCACCACCGACTTGGCCGGCACCTTCAGCGTCAGCTTGCCACCCACCGCCTTGGCACTGTACGGCGCCGGCTTGATGGCCTGCGGCTTGTCGAAGGTGTTATGCGCATCCATCGCCTCGGCGGTCAGCACCTGCCCCGTGGCGCCGGTCGCAGCCTGGCCCTTCAGGTCGATGTTCACGTCGCTGGCCTGGTGCGGATTGGTGTTCACCAGGGCCACGTACACCTTGCCGTCCTTGCCGCGCGCGCTCGATGCGCTGATGCCCGGGATGCTCTGGTTGTCGCTCGAGTAGGCCACGTCGTTGTTGACGGCCGTCGGCAGCGAGGTCGCGTCCTGGAACGGTATGTACATCTTGTAGGCGTGGTAGGTCGGGGTCAGGAGCATCTTCTCCTTGTCGGTGATGATCATCGCCTGCAGCACGTTGACCATCTGCGCGATGTTCGTCATGCGGACACGCTCGGCATGCGCATGGAAGATGTTGAAGTTCAGCGCCGCCACGACCGCGTCGCGCAGGGTGTTACGCTGGAACAGGAAGCCCGGATTGGTGCCCGGCTCGACGTCGTACCAGGTGCCCCATTCGTCGACGTAGAAACCGATCTTCTTCTGCGGGTCGTTCTTGTCGAGCACGGCCAGGTTGTCGCGGATGAGCTTATCCATGCGCATGGTCTGGCGCATGGTCGAGAACCATTCCGATTCCGGGAAGCCGATGGCGGCGCCCTTCTTGTCCCAGTTGCCGGTCGGGAGCGTGTAGTAGTGGAAGCTGATGCCGTCGGTGCCGCGCGCGGCTTCGCGGCTCAGCACGTCGGTCCACTTGGTGTCGTTGTCGTTGCCGCCGCTGGCGACGATCTTCGGACGCGCGTTCGGCGGCGTCTTCAGGAAGGTGGCGTAGTGGTTGTACAGCTGCGCGTAGTATTCCGGCTTCATGTTGCCGCCGCAGCCCCAGGCTTCGTTGCCGATGCCGAAGAAGGCGACCTTGAACGGCTCCTTGCGGCCGTTCTTGCGGCGCTGCTCGGCCAGGGTCGACTTGGTGTCCGAGGTCATGTACTCGAGCCACTCGGCCATCTCCTGCGGGGTGCCGGAGCCGAGGTTGCCGTTGACGTAGGCTTCGGTGCCGAGGATGTCGACCAGGTCGAAGAACTCGTGGGTGCCGACCGCGTTGTCCTCGGCCACGCCGCCCCAGTGGGTGTTGACCTTCACCGGGCGCTTGTTGCGCGGGCCGATGCCGTCGCGCCAGTGGTATTCGTCGGCGAAGCAGCCGCCCGGCCAGCGCACCAGCGGCACCTTCAGTTCCTTCAGGGCGCCGACCACGTCATTGCGCCAGCCGCGGGTGTTCGGGATCTTCGAGTCCGGACCCACCCACAGGCCTTCATAGATGCCGGTGCCGAGGTGTTCGGCGAACTGGCCGTAGACGTTCTTGTTGATCACCGGGCCCGGTTTGGTAGCGTCGATGCTTACGTTCACCTGGGCGAAGGCCGAGGCCGATGCAAGGACGCTGAGCGCGAGGATGGTCGGTTTGAATACGTTCACTACTGTCTCCTGTTCTGTCGAACTCTTATTGGAATACGGCGACGAAGCCGCCGTGCGCTTTGATACTGATCTTGTGCTTGCCGCCCTTGCTGCCCGTGAAGCGCGACTGGCTGAAGGCGCGCTCGCCCTCGCCGTCCGTGATGAGGGTGCCACCCGCTTTGCCGATGAAGGACAGGTCCAGCTCGAGCGCCTTATCGGCTGCGTCGGCGTTCAGGCCGGCCACGTACCAGGCCTTGCCTGCCCTGCGTGCGATCACGACATGGCGGCCGGGGTAGCCGTCGACGAAGCGGGTCTCGTCCCAGCTGCGCGGCAGGTCCTGCAGGAAGCCCTTCACATAGGCGGGCGCGGTGGCCATGCCTTCCGGCGTATCGGCGAAGTGCTGGATCCCGGAGAGGAACAGCACCGACTCGGCCAGCTCGAAGCCGTTACGGGTCTTGCGCTGGATCTTGGGGATATCGCCGAACACGGTGGGCGTGAAGTCGATCGGGTCGAACAGGTTGCGCGTGAACGGCAGCATCGCAGCGTGCGGCGCGACCACGTCCTGGTCGCTTTGTTCGAAGGTGGTGAACTCGAAGCCGCGCACCGCCTCCACGGTCATCAGGTTCGGGTAGGTGCGCGACCAGCCCCGCGGCAGCGTGGCGCCGTGGAAGTTCACCAGGAGACCCGCCTTGGCGGCATCGTTCAGGATGTCGACGTAGTAGGCGATCATCGACTGGCCGTCGCCGGCGAAGAAGTCGATCTTCACGCCCTTGACGCCCATCTCGACCAGCTTCGCGAATTCGCGGGTGCGCCCTTCGCGGGTGAGCAAGGCGCTTTTCGGTGTGAACGGGGTCTTGTTCCAGTCGCCGGACGAGTTGTACCAGACCAGGATGCCGATGTTCTTCCTGGCGCCGTAAGCGACCAGCTCGCGCATCTTCGCGTCGCCGATACTGCGGTCCCAGCCGGCGTCCACCAGGGTGTACTCCCAGCGCATGTCGGCGGCGTAGTCGACAAACTTCTTCTGGACCTCGAAAACGGTACCCTCATCCTTCAACAGCGCCCAGCTCCACGAGGCGTGGCCGGGCTGGACGCGCGCCTTGTCGAAGGCAATGGCCGGAGCCGCGAGGTCGGTGCCGAGCGTCGATTCGACCAGGGTCTTCAGGGAACCGAGCGCGATGACGCGCCAGGGCGTCACCAGCTCGCCCTTGCTTTGCGCCAGCAGCGCGCCGTTGGTGAACACTTCGGCGGCCATCGGAGAAGCGAGCCGGTAGCGGCCTTCCGGCGACTCGGCGTCCAGGCGCGAGGCGTGGAAGCTGCCGTCCATGTTCGCCTCGGTCAGCGCCACCCAGGTGTCGCCCGTGCGGAACAGGGCCGGGAACACCCAGCCGGCGGGCATCGGGGACCGGGTGCCGACCGCGATCTCGCGCTGGTAGTGCTCTTCGTAGGACGGGTTGGTGTTCGCCCAGCCGGTCTGCGCCACCGCCATCGGCTGGAGCCAGGCTTTAGCCGACTTGTCGAAGCTGAAACCGGTGGCCTCGGAGATGAATTTCTTCTGCGGCAGCGCCGGCTCGGCTACCCGATAGCGAAAGGCGACGCCGTCGTTCGAGACGCGAAAAGCCAGGTCCATGGCATGGCCCTGGGCGTTGCGCACGGTGTAGACCTGCTCGTTTGCGGCGTAGGTAATGCGTCGCTTCTTGCCGGTGGCGAGTTCGTAGCTGTCGCGGACCGACTTGATCGCGGAGGTGGAGGCGATCTTGAGCCCGGCCGCGAGGTCGGCGCCTTCCAGTCGCAAACCGAGCGGGGACGGGAGGATGACGGGTTTGCCGCCGCGGGCGACGGCATAGGTCAGGGTGCCGTTTGGTGCGGCGCTGACGGTCACGGAGATATGGCCGTCCGGGCTGGTCAGGGCGGCGGCGTGCGCCTGAGTGCTGAAGATGGCGGCGAGCGCCAGGGTGGTGCGAATCACAGAGGTCATAGGAATCTCCGTTAGCGCGTCGTTCCGGCGCAGGCCGGAACCTAAGTCCGTGGCGTGCCGACGAACTTGGATCCCGGCCTTCGCCGGGATGACGGATCATAGGGATGTGGTGAAAGCGAGCGTAGCGGCACTCAGCCGCTACACATCACGTCCAGCCCGCGTCGACGACGAAATCCTGCGCCGTGCACATCTTGCTGTCGTCGGCGCCGAGGAACAGCACCATGGCGGCGATATTGTCCGGCATCAGCTTGCCCGGCAGGCACTGGGCCTTCTTGATCTCGAGCTCCGCCGCCTCGTCGACCCACAGGTCGATCTGGCGCTGGGTCATGACCCAGCCCGGCGTGACGGTGTTGACGCGCACGCCGAAGGGACCGAGGTCGCGCGCCAGGCTGCGGGTCAGGCCGATCACAGCCGCCTTGGTGGTGGCGTAGACCGGATAGCCGGCGCCCTTGGCATGCCAGGACATGGAAGAGAAATTGATGATGGAACCGCCGCCCATCTTCTTCATGCCCGGCAGGACTGCCTGCGCGGTGAAGAACATGGGGCGCTGGTTGATGGCGATGCGCTCGTTCCAGTAGTCGAGCGAGACCTTTTCGACGTCGTGGCGCTGGTCGTTGGCAGCGTTATTGACCAGGACCTCGAAGTCGCCCAGCTGTTCGGCCAGCTCGGCCATCGTGCGCTGCAGCGCGGGGATGTCGGTGATATCGCAATGGCGGAACACCGGCGCGCGATGACCGGCATCGGCGAGCTTCGCGCACAGCGTCTCGCTCGCCTCTATCGCAATGTCGACGAAGGCGACCACCGCGCCCTGCTCCACGAACGCCTTCACGATCGCTTCGCCGATGCCGGTGCCGCCTCCTGTCACGAATACCCGCCTGTCCTGCAGGCTGGGGTAGCTAGCCAACTTTGTCATGCATGTCTCCGTCCGTTCTTATTGTGAGGCGGCCTTGCTCTTCGGTCAATGCGCCGCCAGTGCTTACAGTGGCTTCACCTTCGCGAAGCCGGTATCGAGCACTGCCAGGCGGTTGCGCAGGGCCGGGCCGAACTGCGGCGATTCCACTTCGAAGGTCTCGCCGGGTGTTACCTGGATGCTGTCGGCGAAGCTCAGGGTGGCGGTCCCGAAGAAGTGGATGTGCACGTCGCCCGGACGCTTGAACAGGCCGTACTTGAAGTGGTGGTATTCGAGGTTCTCGATGGTGTGCGACATGTTCTGCTCGCCGCTGACGAAGGCCTTCTCCCAGCGCACCTGGCCGTCCTTGCCGAGGATGCGCGAGGTGCCCGACACGTGGCCCGGCAATTCGCCCACCAGCAGCGCCGGTCCGACGCCGCAGTTGCGCAGTTTCGAGTGGGCCAGGTAGAGGTAGTTCTGGCGCTCGGTAACGTGGTCCGAGAATTCGTTGCCGATGGCGAAACCGAGGCGGTAGGGCTGGCCATCGTCGCCGATCAGGTACAGGCCCGCGATCTCCGGCTCCTCGCCGCCGTCGAGCGCGAAGTCCGGCATCTCGATGTCCTGGCCGGTCGCGCGCACGATCGAGCCGTCGCCCTTGTAGAACCATTCCGGCTGCACGCCGGGCGTGCCCGATGCCGGCTTCCCGCCTTCCACGCCCATGCGGAACATCTTCATCGAGTCGCTCAGGGACTCGACGTCGCCGCCGATCTTCTTGTGCATGGCGTCGCGGGTGTCGGCGCTGCCCAGGTGGGTCAGGCCGGTGCCGGTAACGTAGCAGTGGGCCGCGTCCGGGTGGTCGAGCGGCGGGAGGATACGCCCGGCCTGGGCGACGTCGTCGTAGTGATAGTGCTCGCTGGTGGCGGCGCTGTCGGCCAACTGCGCCAGGCCGGCGCCGGCGGCGATGGCGGCGCGCGCGAGCTCGAGGGTCGTGGCATAGCCGCCGACGACGCGGATGGTGTTGTCGTGCAGGATGCCGATGCGGCGTTCCTGGGATTCAGTGATGAATTGTACGAGCAGCATGGCCCGGTCTCCGATGTCGATATAAAAGAGAATGCGCGGCCGCCGGGGCGGCCGCGTAAGGCAGCGTCAGTGCGAGTGCTTCGGCACCGCGGACCCGCGACAACCGATCAGGAAGTCGAAGTCGCAGCCCTCGTCCGCCTGCAGCACGTGATCCAGGTAGAGCCGCTGGTAGCCGCTGTGCTGGACCGGCTTGTTCTGCTCGGCGCGCTCGGCCAGGCGGGTGCGGATCTCCTCGTCCGACAGCTCGATGTTCAGGCCGCCGCCGGCGCAATCCAGCTGGATCCAGTCGCCGTCGCGCACGATGCCGAGCGGGCCGCCGGCCATGGCTTCCGGCGCCACGTGCAGCACCACGGTGCCGTAGGCGGTGCCGCTCATGCGCGCATCCGAGATGCGCACCATGTCGGTGATGCCCTGGGCCAGCAGTTTGGGCGGCAGGCCCATGTTGCCGACTTCCGCCATGCCCGGGTAGCCTTTCGGGCCGCAGTTCTTCATCACCAGGATCGAATTCGCATCGACATCCAGGTCGGGGTCGACGATGCGCTGCTTGTAGTGGTCGAAGTCCTCGAACACGACGGCGCGGCCGCGGTGCTGCATCAGGTGCGGCGAAGCTGCCGAAGGTTTCAGCACGGCGCCGCGCGGCGCCAGGTTGCCGCGCAGGATGCGGATGCCGCCGTCCTCGATCAGCGGAGTCTCCAGCTTGCGGATCACTTCATCGTTGTAGATCGGCGCGTCCTGGCAGTTTTCCCACAGGGTCTTGCCGTTGACGGTGAGCGCGTCCCTGTTCTTGAGCAGGCCGCCCTCGCCCAGGCGCCGGATCACGCCCGGCAGGCCGCCGGCGTAGTAGAACTCCTCCATCAGGTATTTACCCGAGGGGAGCAGGTCGACGATGGTCGGGGTGCCCTTGCCGATCGCGGTCCAGTCTTCCAGTTCGAGCGGCACGCCGACGCGGCCGGCGATGGCCTTCAGGTGGATCACGGCATTGGTCGAACCGCCGATCGCCGCGTTCACGCGGATCGCGTTCTCGAAGTTCTCGCGCTTGAGGATTTTAGAGAGGCGCAGGTCTTCGTGCACCATCTCGACGATGCGGATGCCCGACATGTGGGCCAGCACGTAGCGGCGCGCGTCCACTGCGGGAATCGCGGCATTGTGCGGCAGCGAGGTGCCGAGCGACTCCGCCATGCAGGCCATGGTCGACGCGGTGCCCATGGTGTTGCAGGTGCCGGCCGAGCGCGAGTGGCCGGCTTCGGCGGACAGGAAGTCGTGCATGGTGATCTGGCCGGCCTTGGCCTGCTCGTGCAGCTGCCAGACGGCGGTGCCGGAACCGATGTCCTTGCCGTTCAGCTTACCGTTGAGCATGGGGCCGCCGGTGACGACGATGGTCGGCAGGTCGACGCTGGCGGCGCCCATCAGGAGCGCCGGGGTGGTCTTGTCGCAGCCCACCAGCAGCACCACGGCGTCCATCGGATTGCCACGGATGGATTCCTCGACGTCCATGCTGGCCAGGTTCCGGGTCAGCATGGCGGTCGGGCGCAGGTTCGATTCGCCGTTCGAGAACACCGGGAACTCGACCGGGAAACCGCCGGCTTCCAGGATGCCGCGCTTGACGTGTTCGGCCAGTTTGCGGAAGTGGGCGTTGCAGGGGGTGAGTTCGGACCAGGTGTTGCAGATGCCGATGATCGGCTTGCCCTGGAATTCATGGTCGGGAATGCCCTGGTTCTTCATCCAGCTCCGGTACATGAAGCCGTTCTTGTCCTGGGTCCCGAACCACGCCGCCGAGCGCAGCGTGGTCTTTTTCTTCGTCTCGGACATGCCTTCTCCTCGTTGTTTCCGCCACGGGAGGCTGGTTACCCCCTCTCATGTCGTGTTGTTCAGCAATGAGGCAAGTCTAAAAGCTGACCAGATAACTTTCCAATCAAATATTTCGCAATATTGATACTGAATTCGTTATCTGAAAGCGCCCAGAAAGCGCGATTCCGGCAGTCCGCGCACGTCCAGCGCAGAGCGGAACATGGCGCCCGACAGGGGCGCGCCGGCGCGGTCGCCCCCTGTCATGCCAAGCCAGGCGCTGGTGACATACAGGGTAGAGAAGTCCGGCCCGCCGAAGGCCGGGCAGCTCGGCTGCGGCGCGGCGAGCGTCAATACCCGGTCCAGCCGGCCATCGGGGCCAAAGCGCATCACCTGCCCCGCTCCCCAGCGCGTGGTCCACAGGCAGCCTTCGGCATCGATGCAGGAGCCGTCCGGTTCCCCCGGCGCCGCGTCGGCCGGCACGAACACCTGCGAGGCACCGATCGCGCCGCTGTCCGGGTCATATTGACAACAGCGGATCTCGCGCGTGACCGAGTCGGCGTAGTACATGCGCCGCCCGTCCGGGCTGAAGCAGATGCTGTTGGCGATGGCGGCATTCCCGAGCGGCAGGCGCTCGAGGCTCAGGTCCGTGTTCAGGCGGTAGAAGCCGCCCAGCGCGCGCTTTGGACTGTCTTCCTGGTTGAACATGCCGAACACGAAGCGACCCTGGCGGTCGCAACGCCCGTCGTTGATGCGGGTGGCCGGGATGTCGGCTTCGACCTCGACGATGCGCGTCACTTCTCCGGTCGAGAAGCGGAAGAAGGCCAGGCCGGAGGCCAGCGCCAGCAACAGGCAATCGTCGCTGCCGGTCAGCGCGAAGGAGCACAGGCGCTCCGGCATCTGCCAGCTAAAGCTCCTGCCGCTGGCAGGCGAATACGACCACAGGGTCGCCTGTGGAATGTCGGTCCACAGCAGGCGACCGGTGCGCTCGCACCACAGCACGCATTCGCCCAGTTCATGGCGATTGTCGAGGAAGTGCTCCATCATGGCTGCGCTCCCTGCACCGAGAAGCGGAAGCGCGACGCGGTCCGGTACACCTGGCCCGGGCGCAGGATCACGTTCGGGAAGCGCGGCCGGTTCGGCGAATCCGGGAAATGCTGGGGCTCCAGGCAGAAGCCGCTGCGGTGTCCGTAGCTGCGGCCCTTGCCGGATAGCGAGCCGTCCAGGAAGTTCCCGCTATAGAACTGCACGCCCGGCTCCTCGGTGAACAGCTCCAGCACCCTGCCCGACACCGGTTCGAGCACGTGGGCCGCGCGCGTCATCTCGGGGCCGTTCGGCTTGTTGAGCACAAAGTTGTGGTCGTAGCCCTGGCCATGGCGCAGCTGCTTGTCCGGCTGGCCGACGCGTTCGCCGATCGGACGCGGGGTGCGGAAGTCGAAGGGCGTGCCGGTGACCGGCGACAAGGTCCCCAATGGGATCGATGCCGCATCGATGCCCACGAAGGTGTCGGCGTCGATGGTCAGCAGATGCTCGAGGATGTCGCCTTCGCCGGCCAGGTTGAAGTAGCTGTGCTGGGTCAGGTTGACCGGGGTCGGCTGGTCGGTGACGGCCTCGAAGCGCACCACCAGCTCGTTGTCGTCGTTCAGCTCATAGTAGACAACGGTATCCAGGTTCCCGGGATAGCCCTGCTCGCCGTCGACGCTGCGGTAGGCCAGGCGCAGGCTGTCGCCCTCCACGCTGGCCTGCCACTTGCGCTTGTGGAAGCCGTCCGGTCCGCCATGCAGGTGGTTCTCGCCGTCGTTCGCCGGCAGCACGACGTCGCGGCCGTCGAGCGTGAAGCGGCCACCGGCGATGCGGTTGCCGTAGCGGCCGATCAGGGCGCCGAAGTACGGGTTCTCGCCTTCATAGGCGGTCAGCGTGTCCAGGCCCAGCACCACGTCGGCGAAGCGCCCCTCGCGGTCGGGCGCGTGCAGCTCGGTGATGATGCCGCCGAAATCGATGATCTTGGCCACCAGGCCGTTCGCATTGGCCAGTGTGAATTCGGTGATGGCCTGGCCGTTCGCCAGCCGTCCATAGGGCGCCTGGGTGATGCCGCGGGTGCTCAGGTCTCTCAAGGCGTTCTTCCTCGGTTGGTGGCTCAGTTGGTCGATGGGCGGCCGAACACCGGCATGCCGTCCGCGTCCCAGCGCAGGGTTTTCACGAAGGTGTGGCGGTCCGGGTTCCACAGCGGATCGCCGACGATCTCGGTATAGGTGCGGGCGTGGTAGACCAGCATCACGGTCTCGCCGTCTTCGGCATAGGTGAAGCTGTTGTGGCCCGGGCCGTAGATGCCGTGCTCGTAGCAGGTGCGAAGCACCGGCTCGGGCGACTTGGTCCAGGAGCTGGGGTCGAGCAGGTCGGCGTCCTGGTCCGCCCACAGCAGGCCCATCGCGTAGTTCTCGTCGGTGGCGCTGGCCGAGTAGCTGATGAAGATCCTGCCGTAGCGGCGCACCACCGACGGGCCTTCGTTGACCCAGAAGCCGCGCGTCTCCCAGTCGAACTCGGGCTTGCTGAGCATGACCGGCTTGCCTTCGATCTGCCACGGCGTCTTCATCGGCGCAATGTAGAGGTTGGAGTTGCCTTCGATGTCGTGGTTCTTCTGCGCCCACAGGTAGTACAACTGGCCCTTGTGGGTGAAGGTGGTGGCGTCCAGGCAGAAGCTGTCGATGCCGGTGTCGACCTGGCCCATGAATTCCCATTCGCCCTCGAGCGGATTGGCATTCCGGTTGCGGATCGCGTACATGCGATGCTGGAACAGCTTGTGCTTGATCTCGCGGCTCGGGGCCGCGGCGAAATAGATGTACCAGGCACCCTGGTTGAAATGGATCTCCGGCGCCCACACCAGTTCGCAGTACGGGCCGGTGTCGGGCTTGGTCCAGACGTCCACGGTGCGGGCCTGCGCCAGGCCGGCGATGGTGCTGGCGCGGCGCAGCTCGATGCGGTCGTATTGCGGCACCGAGGCAGTGAAGTAGTAGTAGCCGTCGTCGTGCTTGTAGATGTAGGGATCGGCGCGCTGCTCGATCAGGGGTTTCAGAATGGTTTCTTGCATGATTATTCGATGATTCATGGGGTGGTTGAACTACGGCACTCAACTGGCGACGTAGCCCGCCGTGCGCATGTCGGCCTTCACAGTGTCGTAGTAGCTGTCGCTGATGCGGTACTTGAACATCAACACGCCCATCAGGAAGTGGAAGAAGCCCGGGATCACCGACAGCATCAGGGCGATGCCCTGCAGCGCCAGCGCCGACTGCTCCTGGTTGGGCTGGTACTGGAAGTAATCCAGCAGGATGCCGACCATGCCGCCCGCGATCGCCATGCCCGCTTTCTGGCACACCGAGATGCCGCCGAAAGCGAAGCCTGACACGCGCTTGCCGGTCTTGACCTGGCCGTAGTCGATGGTCTCGGCGATCGCCGACCAGAACACCGGCGCGTGCAGGTCCACCACCAGCGACAGGATGAAGTACAGGACGAAGGCCAGGACGATGTCGCCCGGCTGCACCAGGAAGTAGATCAGGAGGCTGATGACGGCAACCAGGATCTGGGTGTTGCGAAACAGCTTGACCTTGCAGTAGAACTTGGTGGTCCAGGTGGACACCACCATCGCCAGGATCGCCGCCGCCACGCCCGTGGACAGGAAGGCCGAGACGGTGGCGGTGTCGCCGCCCAGGTAATACTTGGCGTAGTAGATCGCCACCGAGCCGCGGATCACGTAGCCGATGGTGCCGGTCACGCACACGGCGCACAGGATCAGCCACTGGTCGTTCCGCATCAGCACGCGCACCTGGTCCATCAAGGGCTGCTTCTCGACCTTGTGGACGACGCGCTCGGTGGTGGTGAAGAAGCACAGCAGGAACAGCAGCACGCCCATCGCGGCCATCACCGCCATCGCGGCCTGGTAGCCGGCGGCCTGGTTGCCGGGGTCCCACCAGCTGGCCAGCATCGGCACAATGATGGTCACCATGAAGGCGCCGATCTTGGCGAAGAACAGGCGGTAGCCGTTGGCCGACAGGCGTTCCTGCGGGTCCGAGGTGAGGCCGCTGATCAGGGAGATGTAGGGAATGCCGACGCCCGCCGTCATCAGGGTCATCAGGATGTAGGTCGAGTAGGCCCACACCAGCTTGGCGTCATAGCCCCAGTCGGGCGTGGAGAACACCAGGAACACGCTCAGGCCGTAGGGCGCGGCGAGCAGCAGCAGCCAGGGACGGTAGCGCCCCCAACGGGTCAGCACCGAGTCGGTCACCTGCCCCATCGCCAGGTCGGCCACGGCGCCCACCACTTTCACGGCCACGAACAGGGCCGCCAGGTCGGCGGTGTGGATGCCGTAGATGTCGGTGTAGAAGAAGGTAATGATCAGCATCATCGACGAGATCACCACGTTGAGCGCCATGTCGCCGGCGCCGAAACCCACTTTTTCGAGGGTGGAGAGTTTTTGTGTGTGCATGTGCATTCCCTTCCGAACGACCCGGGGCACTGCCGGAATCCATCCCGCAGTGCCCCTGCTTCTACTACATCGCTTGCGGCTTACATCTTCCAGCGCAAGGCGACCGAGACCGAACGTCCGACCTGCACGGTACCGAAATTGGTCAACTGCTCGTTACCCGCATTGCCGAAGTGGTAGTACTGGCGCTGCATTTCGTTGGTCAGGTTGATGGCGCCGATATCGACCGACATCCTGTCGTTGACCTTGTAGGACACTTGCATGTCCACGCTCTTCTCGGGCTGGCGCCAGATACCGATCGGATTGGCAAACAGGGCGGCTTCGTTGGCGGCCAGGAAGGCGGAGCGCCAGACATAGGACAAACGCGCGCTGACCGGGCCCTTTTCGTAAGCCAGGGTGGCGTTGTACGAGCGGTCGGACACGCCGAAGAACGGCGTTTCGAGCTGGGCGATGATCTCGCCGGCGCTATTCGCCTCGGGAACGTTCTGCGACGAGCTGAGCTTGGTAATACTGCCCTGGAAGCCCAGGCCGTCCAGCGGGCCTGGCAGCCACTTCGGGAAGTAGATCAAGCCGAGCTCCACGCCCTTGATGCTGCCGTCGGAGGCGTTGACCGGCGAGTTGATGACATAGTCGTAGCCGTTGGTATGGTCGCCGCCCGAGGTCGAGTTGCGGAACGGGTCGTCCGCCGGGTCGACGTGGATCTTGCGGCGCAGGGGCACGACCAGGCCGTCGATCTTGCGCTTGAAGACAGTGCCGTAGAGCGCGCTGTCTTTCTGGAAGTACCACTCGCCGGTCAGGTCGAAGTTGGTCGAGAGCGTCGGCTTCAGGTCCGGATTGCCGCCGGTGCCCGAGCCATACCCCACCCGCGACACGTCGTCGGCCAGTTGCAGGACGGGATTCAGGTCGCCGAAGTTCGGACGGCGCAGGGTTTTGCCGAAGTTGAAGCGCGTGACGACGTCCTTGGCCGCATCGTAGGTCAGGGTCAGGCTGGGCAGGAACTTGCTGGTCGACTTGTCGGCGCCGGACGGCGTCACCGCTTTCGTGCTGGCGTCGACCTTGTAGAAGGTCATGTCGGTATCGACCTTGGTGTAGCGCACGCCGGCATTGGCGCGCAGGCGATTGCCGAACAGCTCGCTCTGGAAATTCCCCATCAGGTAGAGATTGCTCGTCTTTTCCTCGATCTCGAAGGTCTTCTGCAGGCGCAGCTGGTCCGTGGTCAGGAAGTTGCTGTTGACCGAGTGATACAGCTTGCGCCACTCGTCGATATTGTCGCGGATGTAGTAGGCATTGGGTTCGAGCCATGAGCGCGGGACATCCGAGATGTCGGTGCCGAAGTTCGAGTTGGTAATGGCATACTGCGGACCGAGCGAGGCGAGATTGCGGCCCAGGAAGGCCGATTGGGTCCGGTTGGCTTCCGAGGCCTTGCGTACGTCGTGGCGCACGCCGAACTGCAGCGTCTGCAGCGCACCCCAGTCGGCATCGAACACGCCCGCCAGCGTGGCAGTGGCGGCGCTGCCCTTGTTGCGGTTGGCGTTATCGTAGAACTCCGCCACATTCCACTTGGTCGGGTCGACCAGGTCGGCATTGTTATTGAAGCGGAAGGCCGTATCGCCGCCGGCATTGAAGTCGACGTCGATGGACGGCGCCACGCGATCGATCCGGGTGGCGGTGAATTGCGTGTCGAACTCGCTCGTCTGGTAGGACAGATCGCCGTCCAGCTTCAGGCGCTCGCCGACATTCCACTTGCCGTTCAGGGCATATACGAAGGAATCGGTTTTCGAGGTGGTGTAGTCGCCGCTGTTGAAGCCATAGACGTTGTTGACCTTGCGGGTCTTGATGACGTTGGTACCCGGGAAGGTCGTGATCGTCCCCGCCGGGTTGCTGCCCAAATCGCCCCACCAGTCGACAAAGCTGAACAGCAGCTGGTTGAAGGCCTTGTCGCGATAACCGTTGTACATCGATTCGAAGGTGTAGACCGCATCGCTGTTCGGTTTCCACTGCAAGGCGATATTCGCGGCGGGACGCTTGCGCTCACCCTGGACGTCGCTCTGGAAGATGGCGTCGCGCGCCAGGTAATACGGATAGGCCTTGCCGCCGAAATTCAGGGTCGAACCGGCTGCCATCGGCAAGCCGGTACGGGTACCGGGCGCCCAGATGTTGTTGTCGAAGATGCGCTGCAGGGGCGTATACCCTGGCGGCACTTCGGCCGCATTCGGGCTGGTGAACGGCACCATGGCGCCCGGCGTCACGCTTTCATTGCGGTATCGCGTCTGGGTGGCAGCCAGGTTGACCAGGGCGCCGACCTCGCCAATGCCGGTTTCCCAGCGGTTGCTGAACATGGCGCTGAGCTGCGGGTTCCACTTTTTCGCAGGGTCCAGATAGGTTTCGCGCGCCGAGATCGACACCTGCGGCCCCTTGAAATCGAAGGGCCGCAGCGACTTGACGTCGATCTGGCCTGCAATGCCGGTTTCCAGCTGGCTGGCGTCGCGCGTCTTGTACACGTCGATCTGGCGCACCAGGGTCGAGGGAATGTCCTGGAGCGCGACCTGGGTGCCCGAGGCGGTAAAGATGTTACGGCCGTTCCAGGTGGTCTGGACGTCGGGCAGGCCGCGGATCGACAAGGCGCCGACTTCGCCGCCGGCGCGGTTGGTGACCTGGATCCCGGTCACGCGCTGCAGCGCTTCGACGACATTGTTATCGGGGAGCTTGCCGATGTCTTCGGCAACGACCGATTCCACCACCTGGTCGCTGATGCGCTTGATCGCCAGGCTCTTGACGAGCGATGCCCTGACGCCGGTGACGACCACGGTCTGCGTATCACTCGGCTCCGTCGTCTCGGCCGCGGGGGAGATCTCCTGGGCGCCGACCGTGGCGGCGCTCATCAGGCCTGCTCCGGCCAGTGCAGCGACCGTGGCGCGAAGTGCGAAGGCGTGACCGGTACTGGCCGCGGCGCGGCCGAATGATGTGCGTTTCATACGTCTCCTGATGTCGTTGTCGTTATGGCCGCTGTGTCGCGGCTTTGCTGTTATTACATGCTCGACAGGAATGGTAGGCCTAGCATCGAGAGCGTTCCAATCATATTTTTGGCCAATCCGATACCAAAACATGTATCGGCGAGGCAATCACGATCGTGATTGCTTGCAGGGCCATGCGCACGAGCTGTCTCCACTCGCTACCATGCAAGCCTGCTCATCCGAACAAGAAGGACATCATGCTCAAACCGATCGCCGGCGCCGCCGCACTCTTCTTCTCCACCCTCCCCGCGGCGCATGCCGAGGCGCCCAGGCCGGTCAAGGTGCTGATCGTCAGCGGCGGCTGCTGCCACGACTACCCGCGCCAGCGCGCGGTGCTGGAACGGGCGCTGAAGGAGCGCATGCCGGCGGAAGTCAGCCACGTCTACCACGATCCCGGGCCCGGAGAAAAAGCGACGCGCCCGGCGCTGCCCATCTACGGCAATCCGGGCTACGCCGACGGCTACGACGTGGTGATCCACAACGAATGCGCGGCCGACGAGGACAGCGCGCAAGCGCTCGACGCCGTGCTGGCGCCGCACCGCAAGGGCATCCCGGCCGTGAACCTGCACTGCGCGATGCATTCCTACCGCTCGGGCGATTGGCGCCGGCCGGTGAAGGCCGGCGACGCCAATGCGCGCTGGTTCGAGTTCACCGGCATCCAGTCCAGCGGCCACGGGCCGCAGTCGCCGATCCGCCTGAGCCTGGCCGGCAAGGAGCATCCGATCGTGAAGGGATTCGTGCCCTACACCACCGGCAGGGACGAGCTGTACAACAACCTGAGCAGCTTCGGCGTGACGCCGGTGCTGACCGGGACGCAGCCGGAATCGAGCATCGAAGCGGACCGCGCCAAGGTCTATACGGTGGCCTGGACCCACCTGTACGGACCGCAGCGGGTGCGCGTGTTCAGCACCACGCTGGCCCACAACGCGGCCGAGATGGAAGACCCGCGCTACCTCGACCTGGTCGCGCGCGGCGTGCTGTGGGCGGTCGGCAGGCTGTGACTCAGTCGCGGACCAGGCTGACGTCGTCCAGCATCAGCCACTGCCCGTCCTTGCCCTCGGTGTAGACCCCGACCTGCACGCTACCCTTGCGCACGTCGATGCCGGGCAGCGTGACCTGCGTCCATGCGCCAAGCGCCCCGCTGAACTCGCGCGCGACTTCCGGTCCGCCATGGCCGCTGGCGAACAGCCGTGCCACGCCCTGCCCCCCGCTACTCCTGACCCAGGCCCGCAGGGTGTAGCTGCCGTTCGGCAGTGTGATGTCCTGGATCGCGCTGCCCATGCTCGGATCGGCATGCCTCAGCACCAGCGCCCAGCGGCTGTTGCGGCCTTCCAGGGTGTTGACGATCGGCGCGGCGCCTTTGATGCTGGTCCAACTGGTGCGCCAGCCGGCCACGCTGGTTTGCGTGACGCGGTCGGCCTCGAATCCGGGATTGCGCACGTAGTTGTTGCCCTTGCCGACCGACCAGCTGCCCTTGGCGGCATCGAGCCTGAATTCGCTGAGCGAGTTGAACACCGGTTTATCGCCCTCGAAGGAGAGCGGCGTCCAGATGTTGTAGCCGATGCCGTTGGCGGCGTAGTTGCTCCAGCGGTCGCCCGCGTACAGCACCGTCGTGCCTTCGCTGCCCTGTACGGGAACGAAGAAGCCGTTCTGCGACACGTGCGAAAAATCGGCCTCGGTGCCCTCGATCAGCCGCTCCGGCGTGTAGGGGCCGGTGATGCTGGTCGCGGTCATGTAGAAGCTGCGCGAGGCGTTCCAGCCGTGCAGGTCCGACGAGCAGAAGTAGTACAGGCCCTTGTACTTGAACATGGCATTGCCTTCGCGCCCGCCGGCCGGCGCCGAATGCACCAGGGTGGCCGGTTCCACGGCCAGGAAGTCCGAGGCGCGCAGCGGCGCCACGTACAGCTTGCGCCGGTCGCCCCCGCTGCTGAACACCAGCCAGGCCTGGCCGTCGTCGTCGACGAACACGGTCTGGTCGCCCGACGTCGGCGTGGCGACCCGGTCGATCCGGGTCTGCAGGCGCTGGTACACGAAGGGGCCGGTGGGCGAATCGCTGGTGGCGAACAGCACGCCGCTGCCGTTTTCCTGGCTGCCGTACTGGGTCAGCAGCACGTACTTGCCGCTGCGCTTGTTGTGGACCACGCCCAGGCGCCCGACCCAGCCCGGCTTGTCGAACATCTTGCCGGCGGCTCCCGCCTTGAGCACCTCGCCTTCGAACTTCCAGTTGACCAGGTCGGTGGACGAGTAGGCCGTTACCGCGCTGAACGTCGGGTTGGCGTTATTGGGCTTCGGGACCGGCTCCCTGGCGTAGCTGACCGCCTCGGCGTACTTGGCGCCGTACCAGTAGTAGATGTCGCCGACTTTCAGGATGCCGCCGCCCTGCGAGTAGATCGGCGTGCCGGACGTGTCCTTCCAGAAGACGCCGTTGCGGATGGTCGATTCGGCGGCGCAGGCGATCGGCGCCAGGCCGCCGAGCCCTGCACATATGAGCAGGATTTGTAAATCGCGGCGTGGATTCATGAACATCATTGATGAGTCGCCACCCGCTTGCCGTTGACGACCACGTTCTCCATCCGCAGATTGGCGACGTCCGCCGTATCGAGCTTGTCGCCCTGCAGCTGCACGTCGAAGTCCTTCAGCAAGACGTCGCTGATCGAAGTCTGCCCCGGATTCGGCTTGATCGTCCCGAAGGCCTTGAGGCGTCCGCGGATGCCCACCAGGCTGATGTTGCGCACGATCGACTTCGGTGGCGGTGCGCCCTTCAGGTCGACATACTGGGTCCAGGGCTGGATCGTGACGATCTGGCCGCCGGAATTGTCGACCGTGATGTTCCTGAAGTGGATGTTCTCGTAGTGCTGCGGTGTGTCCGGGCGCAGCTTGAAGACCGCCAGGCTGTCCACCTTGCCCGTCACCCGGCAATCCTCGATGAGGACGTCGCGCACCAGCGTCGCCTCGCTGCCGAGGGCCAGCATGTGGTGGCCGCGCCGGAACTCGCAGTTGCGTACCCGGACGCCGATCACCGGCGGGCTGTCCTTGTCCTCCATCGCGAACGGCCCCTTCGAGCCCTTGGCGGCGATGCAGTCGTCGGTCACCGAGAAGTAGCAGCCCTCGACCAGCACGTGCTGGCAGCTGTCCAGGTCGATGCCGTCGGAGCTGGGCGCCTGGTGGTAGTCCTCGGGCACCACGAAGCGGGCATTGCGCACCGTGACCTGCTGGCAGCGGTACAGGTGCAGGTTCCAGAACTGGGAGTCCTTGAAGGTGACGCCCTCGATGCTGACGTCCTTCGAGCGCTCGATCAGGGCCAGGCGGGCGCGCGGGATGCCGATGTTCTTGAAATTGTGCGGATCGGGCGCGGCATTGCGCAGCTTCCAGAACAGGTCCCAGATCGGTCGGCCGGCGCCATCGAAGGTGCCGGCCCCGCTGATCCGCAAGCCGTCGCAGCCGTTCGCATTGATCAGCGCCGGATTGAAGTTGGGGGCGAAGTGCCCCTCGATCCGGGTGCGGCCGGCCGGGAAGTGGCGCAGGTCCGTCGAGCAGCGCAGCACCGCGCCTTCGTCCAGGTGCAGGTTGACCTTGGGCTTGAGGAACAGCGCGCCGCTGACGAACACGCCACTGGGGACCACCACCGTGCCTCCGCCCTGCGCCGCCACGTGGTCGATGGTCTTCTGGATGGCTGCGGTATTGACCGTGGCGGCATCGGCGACGGCGCCGAACTCCGTGATCGGAGTGCGCCGCGCCGCTGACGGCGTGGATGGCGAAGCGCAGCCCCATAGGGGAGCCGAGAGTAAGGACAGCGTCAAGGCGCGGCGGGTGGAAAGACGGTTTGGCATGCTGGCTTCCTGATCTCCTGTTTCGTGGGCCGCCGATGCGGCCCCCAAGGTATAGACGAAAACCGGGAATCAGTCTCTAGCCGCCGCCGGGATAATCACATTGTTGATTGCTTCTCGACGGCAGCAGCAGGAGCCGCGTCCTCGTCCGCGGCCTCGGTCGGCGCCGGCAGGATGTCCTCTACCGGCGCGTCCGGCGCGACGTCGAGGGCGCGCAGCGCATCCTGGACCACGCTGGCGAACACCGGCGCCGCCACCCGTCCGCCGAAGTAGCCGCCCTCGGTCGGCTCGTCGATCATCACGGCGACGATGATGCGCGGCCGCGACACCGGCGCGAGGCCGACGAAGCCGGCGATGTAGCGGTTGGTGTAGCGTCCTCCCACCGGCTTGTGCGCGGTGCTGGTCTTGCCCGCCACCCGGTAGCCGGGCACCCGCGCGCGCGGCGCGGTGCCGCCCGGCCAGGTGGCACGCTCCATCATGGCGCGCACCGCGGCCGCGCTGGCGCTCGACAGCACCGGACGTGCGACCGGCGGCTCGTCCACTTTCAACAGGCTGAGCGGCACCATGTCACCGTCGCGGGCGAACACCAGGTAGGACTGGGCCATCTGCATCAAGGACGTCGCCATGCCGTGTCCATAGCTGATGGTGGCCTGCTCGATCGGTTTCCAGGAACGGTGGGGCCGCAGGCTGCCGGCCGCCGTGCCGGGAAAGCCCAGCTGCGGCGGCTGGCCGAAGCCGACCTGCATCAGCATCGACCACATGTCCTGCGCCGGCATCTGCAGCGCCAGCTTCACGGTGCCGACGTTGGAGGACTTCTGCAGCACCTCGGCCACCGTCAGGGTGTCGTGCCGGCCGGCGTCGCGGATGGTGGCGCGGCCGATGGTCAGGCGCCCGGGGGCGGTCTCCACCAGAGTGTCGGGCGTGGCCAGGCCTTTCTCCAGGGCCAGCGCGATGGTGAAGGGCTTGATCACCGAGCCCGGCTCGTAGATGTCGGTCAGGGCCCGGTTGCGCAGCTGGGCGCCGGTCAGACCCTTGCGCTCGTTCGGGTCGTAGTCCGGCAGGTTGGCCAGCGCCAGCACCTCGCCGCTGCCCACATCAAGCACCACGATGGCGCCGGCGGCAGCCTGGTGGCGCTCGACCGCCGCCTTCAGGTGGCTGCGCGCCGCATGCTGGATGCGGCCGTCGATCGCCAGCGCCAGGTCGCGGCCGTCGCGCGCCGGCAGGCGACCGCCCGCGTCTTCGGCGATGCGCCCGAGACGGTCGCGGATCACGCGGCGGCTGCCGGCCGTGCCGCCCAGGCTGGCCTGGTGCGCCAGCTCGATGCCCTCCTGCCCCTGGTCCTCGACGTCGTTGAAGCCCACCACGTGCGCCGTCAAGGCCCCATGCGGATAGTGGCGGCGGCTCTCCTTGCGGGTGTGGATGCCGGCGATGCCGAGCGCCTCGACGCGTCCGGCGGTGGCCAGGTCGACCTGGCGCTTCAGGTAGACGAAGCCGCGCCGCGAATCGAGACGGGCGTCGAGTTCCGCGCGGCCCAGCCCGAGCTGGCGCGCCAGTTCGTCCAGTTGCGCAGGCTGGGCGCCGCGCGCCTCGGCCGGAATCGCCCACACCGCGCGTGCCGGCAGCGACAGCGCCAGCACCTCGCCGTTGCGGTCGAGGATGCGCCCGCGGGTGGCCGGCAGCTCCAGCGTCCGGGCATAGCGCGCCGCGCCCTGCTTTTGCAGGAATTCGTCGGACCACAGCTGCAGCCAGACCGCGCGCCCGGCCAGGGTCGCGAAGGCGGCGAACAGCACCAGCAGCAGCAGGCGCGAGCGCCAGGCCGGCAGGCGGCTCTCCAGCACCGGGCTGGCGCTGAAGGCGTGGCCCTTGCCGGCGGCGACGCGGCCGGTCTCGCCCATCTAGCCGTGCTCCCGCGGCTCGTCGAAGCTGCTGGTGTCGGCTTCCAGCACCGGCAGGGCCAGGCCGAAGCGCAGCGCCAGCAGGCGCAGGGCGAAGCCTGCCGCGATCGCGGCGCTGGTGGCGACACCGGCGGCCACGCCCAGCTCCAGCAGGCCCAGGTAAAGCACCCCGGTGGCCAGGGACACCGTGGCGTACAGGTCGCGCTGCAGCACCAGCGGCACCTGGTTGCACAGGACGTCGCGCAGCAGGCCGCCGAACACGCCGGTGGCCATCCCCATCAGGATCACCACCACCCAGTGCGCGCCGGTGGACGCGGCGATGTCGCAGCCGATCACGGTGAAGGCCACCAGGCCGAGCGCGTCCAGCCACAGGAAAGCCGTCTTGAGGCGATGCATGCGACGCGCCAGCAGGGCCGCCGCGATCGCGGCGCCGACGGTAAAGGCCAGGTATTCGGGATGCGCGACCCAGCCGAGCGGATAGTGGCCGATGAGCAGGTCGCGGATGGTGCCGCCGCCCAGCGCGGTGACGGTGCCGACCACGCACAGGCCGAACAGGTCCATGCGGCGCCGCATGCCCATCAGGGCGCCGGATGCGGCTTCGGCCGCGATGGCGACCAGGTAGATCGTGTGGAGCAGGCTCATTCTCGGGGGCGGCAGGATGGCGGAGTTCGGTGCGGGGCATGGTACGATGCGGCTATCGATGTGTCCAATGCATTATTCTTGCCATATCGATGCATCTTACGCATGAGAGTAGGACGTGAACATCAAGCAGCTGGAACACCTCATCGCGGTCGCCGAAGCGCGCTCCTTCAGCCGCGCGGCCGAGCGCCTGTTCATCACCCAGCCGGCGCTGAGCCGCAGCATCCAGGCGCTCGAGGACGACCTGGGGGCGCCGCTGTTCGACCGCATCGGCAAGCGCATCGAGCTCACGCCGCTGGGCAGCCACGTGTTGACGCGCGCCGCCCGCCTGGTGCGCGATGCGGGCGAGCTGGCGCGCAGCGCCGACATCTTCCGCCAGGGCGCGGGCGGCGCGCTACGCATCGGCATGGGATCGGGTCCGGCCGCCATGCTGATGGCGCCGCTGCTGTGCCACATGGCCGAGCGGCACCCGGGGGTCAAGCTCGGCATCACGCGCGGGCCGCTGGCGCAGCAGCTGGTGCAGCTGCGCGCCGGCCAGCTCGACGCCCTGGTCGCGGACGCGCGCAGCATCGCTCCGGCGGAGGACCTGGTGGCCGCGCCGGTGGGCGAGCTGCGTACCTGTTTCGCCTGCCGCCCGGGTCACCCCCTGCTGGCGCACGACACGCTCGGGTTCGAGCAGTTGCTGGCCTTTCCGGTCGCCTCCACGCCGCTGTCGGACGAAGTGGCGCGCCTGCTGGTGGCCGCCTACGGGCCGGCGGCCCTGCCGGAACAGATGGTCACCCTGCAGTGCGAGGACGTGGCCAGCCTCGTGGATGCGGTCGGCCGCTCGCAGGCCCTGTTCCTGGGATTGGCAGCGGCCGCGCGCGCCGGCGGCCTGGCCGAACTGCCGCTCCGTCCGCGCCTGGACGCCAGGGCGCGCTTCGCCTGCGTCACCCTGGCGGGCCGCACCGAAGCGCCCTTGCTGCCGGCCTTTCGCGCCTTCGCGGCAGGGCTGTTACAGGACTGAAGCTGGAATGTAGGAGAGCATGAAAATGGAAAACCAACAACTCTGGGTCGAGCCGGTCGGCGACATCATCATCGCGCGGATCCGCGGCGCCTGCACCGCAGCGCTGCTCGAGGAATGCCAGCGGCGCGTCATCGCGCTTGTGCAGGACACCCGCCAGGTAAAGGTCCTGTACGACTCGCTCGAAATGGACGTCCCCTCGGTCGACATCGCCCTGGTGCAGCAGGATCTGGAGTCGCGCGCCTGGGAGCGCTACGGCCCCCTGCCCTTGCGCCGGGCGATCCTGGTCGCGAATACCCGCATCGCCTACCGCGCCCGGATCGCCTTCGGCGAACTGGGAGAAGGCAGCTACCGGGTGTTCTACAACGACCTCGCGGCCGCGCTGCGCTGGCTCGACGAGCCGCCGGAAATCCCCGCCTGAGTTCACCGCTCCTGCGCGCCGGCCGGCGCCAGGCGACGCAACCAGGCGCCGGCGACCGCGCGACATCGTGGGTTGTGCAGGCACCAGCCGCCGGCCAGGCCGATCGCGCATCCGAGCAGGGTGTCGACGAAGCGCGCCTGCACCAGCGCGCCCGGCGCCGCCTGGCCCAGGGTCGCCGCTTCGGCCAGCAGGATCGTGAGCGGGGTGATGAGCGCCGTGGCCAGCGCGTAGTGGCGCACCACCAGCATCTCGATCAGGAAGGTCAGCAGCATCACCATCGCCGCCACCGACCAGCCGCCCAGCGGCAGCGACAGCAGGCCCCAGGCCAGGGCCACGCCGGCGCCGGTGCCGAGCACGCGCTGCAGCTGCTTGTTCCATATCGCGCGCAGCGAGACGCCCTGGATCACCGCCAGGCAGCTGACCGGTACCCAGTAGGGCTTGGGGAGCGCCAGCAGCTGCGCGGCCAGCAGCGACAGGCCGACCGCGGCGCCGATCACGACCGCGTCCAGCACCACGTAGTCGAAATCGAAGGCAGGCAGGGGCGGCTGCGATGCCGGCGCGCGGCCGCGCAGCGTGAAGACGCTGTAGCAGAAGCCGACCGCGCAGCCCAGCAGGCCGCCGAAGCCGAACAGGCCAACCATGCGCGGCAGCTCGGCCGCCGTCACCGGGCTGCAGGCGCCGATCGCGGCGGCCATCACGAAGAACAGGCTGCCCGGCGGTCCGAGCGCGTAGATGCGGCAGGTCATCGTCACCAGGATCGTGATCGCGACCAGGGCGGGAATGATCGCCGGCGGCCACAGGCCGCTGGCCGCGCCCAGCGTATAGCAGGCCAGCATGCCGAAGGCGCAGGCCAGCAGCGCCACCATGCGCCGCGCCAGCGAGGTGGCCGGCAGGTACAGGAACACCAGGCCGCCGAGCGAGGCCACCAGGCCGTCGCCGATGCGCCCGAGCGCGGCGCCGGCCAGCAGCGGCAGGCCGGACGACAGCGCCGCGGCCAGCGGCATCGGCCAGGCGCGGTCGCTGGCCTGGATGGTGGTCAGCTGGCGCAGCTCCTCGGACAGGACAGCCCGCAGCCGCTGCCGGCGCGGAAGGCGCATAGTCCGCTCAGTTGAAGCGCCCGGCCGTGCCGCCCAGGCTGTAGCGGCCAGCGCCCAGCAGCGCGACGGCCAGCGCCGCGGCCAGGAACATGCCCTGCAGTTCCAGCGCCCAGCCGCCCGTGTCGCCCAGCGTGAAGAACTGCGCGGTATGGGCCAGCAGCACCGCCACGATCATGTTGATCACCACCACCAGCGCCGCGGCGCGGGTGAACAGCCCGACCAGCATCAGGAGCGGCGCCACCACTTCGCCGACATACACGCCGTAGGCGAACACCCCCGGCAGGCCGGCGCCTTCGACCATGCCGGTGATCGGGCCGATGCCGCCGACCAGCTTGGAAAAGCCATGGAACAGAAGGAGGGCCGCGAGCGCCGCGCGCAGCAGCAGCTTGCCTTCGTCGTCCATGCTGCGGGGTGCAAGGTTTGTGGTTTGCATGATCACTCCTTCCGGATGAGTTGTCTTGACATCATCGCCCTTCGACCGATTCGCGGGCGCACCGTTCGCTTCAGTCGAACGCATAGGCGTCCATCGCCAGCACCCCGTGCTCCACGCTCGCGTGCAGGCGGGTGGCGCGCGCCTGCGGCCCGCCCGCGCCCATGGCGACGAACAGGGGCAGCAGGTGCTCGTCGGTCGGGTGGTTGCGCACCGCGGACGGGGCGCGGCGGCGGTAGTCCAGCAGCTCGGCCTGCTCGCCGTTCTCGAGGGCGGCCTGCATCCAGCGGGCGAAGTCTTCCACCCACGCGGGCGCCGGCGCCTCGACCGCCTGGCCCCGGTATTCGTGCAGGTTGTGGGTCAGCGAACCGGAGGCCAGCACCAGCACGCCTTCGTCGCGCAGCGCGCGCAAGGCCTGGCCGATGCGCAGGTGGGCGGCGGGATCGCCGCCCTGCAGGATCGAGAGCTGGGTGACCGGCACGTCGGCAGCGGGATACATCAGGCGCAGGGGCACCCAGGCGCCGTGGTCGAGCCCGCGCCCGGCGCTGCGTCCGGCCTGGATGCCGGCCTGCTCCAGCAGGGTGAGGGCGCGTTCGGCGAGTCCGGGCGCTCCCGGCGCCGGATACCGGATCTCGAACAGGGCGCGCGGAAAGCCGCCGAAGTCGTGGATGGTGGCGGGTTGCTGCGCCAGGCTCACGGCCGGGGCGCCGATGGTCTCCCAGTGCGCCGACACGGCCAGCACCGCGCGCGGACGCGGCAGCGTCGCGCCGAGCTGTTCGAGGAAGCGGCGCGCCGGGCTGTCCTGCAGCGCCAGCATGGGCGAGCCGTGGGAAATGAACAGGGCGGGAAGGCAGGTCATGGTGTGTCTCCTCGTGAAAGACACCATCTTATTGTCTTATGCGGCGCCGACAAATAGGCTTGAGCGGATAGGACTGTTTCACTTAGCGGAACAATTCGGTCAATCGCGCCAGGGTGGATCCGCAAACGCCTCGACCAGGAAATCGATGATCACCCGCACCTTCGGCGCCAGGAATTTACGCGAAGGATAGACCGCATAGATGCCCAGCGCGATCGAGCGCCAGCCCGGCATCAGTTCCACCAGCCTGCCCTCGGCCAGGTCGGCGCCGACCATGAAGCTGGGCTGGAGGATGATGCCCTGCCCTGCCAGCGCGGCGGCGCGGCAGGTGTCGCCATTGTTGGTGCGCATGCGCGGCTGCACCTTGACGGTTTCCTCGCCGGCGGGGCCGGAAAAGCTCCAGGTGTCGCCGGACGCGAACAGGCTGTAGCCGATGACGGCATGGCGCGCCAGCTCGCCCGGCCGGGCCGGCGCGCCATGCGTGGCCAGGTAGGCCGGCGCGGCGCAGGCCACCAGCCGTGTCGAGGCAAGCCGCCGGCTCACCAGCGAGGACGCGGGCAGCTGGCCGATCCGCACGGCCAGGTCGTAGCCCTCGTCCACCAGGTCGACCACCCGGTCCGACAGGCTGACGTCGAGTTCCAGTCCGGGATGGCGCTCCAGCAGCCGCGGCCACAGCGGCGCCAGGTGCATCAGGCCGAAACTGAGCGGCACATTGGCCCTGGCCACGCCCTGGGCCGTGGTACTGCCCGATCCGAGCTCGGCTTCCGCTTCCTCGAGCCGGTCCAGCAGCTCGCGGCAGCGCGCGTGGAACAGTTCGCCTTCCGCGGTGGTCGAGAGCCGGCGCGTGGTCCGGTGCAGCAGGCGCACGCCGAGGCGCTCCTCGAGCTCGGCCACGTGGCGCGACACCGCCGCCTTCGACATCCCGAGCCGCGCCGCGGCCGCCGTGAAGCCGCCCGCCTCGACCACGGCCGCGAACACGCGCATTTCCTCGAACCTGTCGGTCATCCATCTTTCCCGGGTTGCAATGATGAGGGCGATTCTACCCGCACATCTCGCCTGGCTACGCCGGTTCTGCCACAATGTGGCGGTACACGGGAGCCGCAAGACATGTATCACGAACCGAACCGCCAATCGATCAGCATGCTGGTCAGGGACTTTTATGCCGATATCCGGCGCGACGAGCTGTTGCAGCCGGTATTCGACGGCGCCATCGGCGCCAGCTGGAAACCCCACCTCGAGCGCATGGTGGACTTCTGGTGTTCGGTCATGCTGTCGAGTAGCGAGTTCAAGGGCAATGTCTACGGCAAGCACATGGGCTTGCAGGGCATCGAGGCCGAGCATTTCCGGCGTTGGCTCGGCCTGTTCGAGGCGCATGCGCGGCGGCTGTTCGCGCCGGAAACCGCCGACGCCTTCCTGGGCGCGGCCCGGCGCATCGCCGCCAGCCTGCAGTACGGCTATTTCGGCCGCGTTGAAGTGGCTTGAGGGGAACAACATGAAGCACCTGCCCGCGGGACTGGATCACTACAAGAGCACGCCCGTGTTCGACCAGGACACGGTACCCGCGGGATTGCGGCGCGCGCACCGCACCGCGGCCGGCGTCTGGGGCCGCATCGTCGTCCACGAGGGCAGCCTGCGCTATGTGATCGAGGTGCCGGAGAACGAAGAACACCTGCTCGTGCCCGGGACGCCGGGCATCGTCGAACCGGGCGTGCCGCACCATGTCGACATCGCGGGGCCGGTGCGCTTCTGCGTGGAGTTTCACCGCTAAGCGGCCGTTCGCCCGCGCGGTCCTGCATATTTGATTTGCATCGCATCCCGGGTTTCGGGTATGTTCGATCCTGTCCGCACGCACGACGAAAGGTATACGCCATGTTCCTCGAACGCGTCTGTATCGCCACCGATGGCTCCGACCTGGCTGTCCGCGCCGCCCAGATGGGCGCCCTGCTCGCCCGCTCCGGCGCCGGCCGCGTCGTCGCGGTCTCGGTGGCGCAACCGCACTTCCACCGGCCGGAAAGCGGCACGGCCGCACCGGACAACGAATGCGCCCAGGCGGAATTCGCCCGCGCCCGCCGGGCCGCCCAGGCCCACGTCGAGACGGTGCTGGATATCGCCCGCCAGACCGGCGTCAGCTGCGATGCCGAGACGCCGCTGGCCTCGGCGCCGGGCCCCGACATCATCCGGGTTGCGGAACAACATGGCTGCGACCTCATCGTGATGGGCACGCACGGGCCGAACGACGCGAACCGCCTGTTCGTCGGCAGCGTGGCGCAGTACGTGCTGGCCAATTCCAGCATTCCGGTGCTCCTCCTGCGCGATCCGCGCGAAGCGTCGCAGCCCGACTTCATCGAGGGCGTCGCGTCCTGAACGGGCGGCGCGACGTGATCGGGACCCTCAGCGCAGAATCGCGGCCCGCCTCGCCCCTGTCTTTTGATCGGATCAACTACCCCGGGTCCACGCCGCCATCCACTTGCGCAGCTCCAGCCCGGCCAGCGCCAGCAGCGCCATCCCGAGGGCGGCGGCCAGCGCGGCGGGCGGCGGCGGCGCAAGGTCGAGGATGCCTGCCAGCGCCGGCACAAACATCGCCAGCGCGAGCAGCAGCAGCGCCGCCCCGGCGATCGCCCAGAACACCGGGTTGGCGACCCGCAGCGTGCTCCCGACACCGTCGAGCTGGCGGTTCGACAGCAGCAGTGCGAGGTTGCACAGCACCAGCGCGGCAAACGCGGCGCTGCGTGCCTCCGGTTCCGGCAGCCATGAGAGCGCCCAGGCATACAGCGCCACGAGCAGGGCCAGCACCCAGGCGCCCTGGACCAGCGCACTGCCGACGGCGGCGCGCCCGAACAGGGCTTCGCCGGGCGCGCGCGGCGGGCGCCGCATCAGGTCCGCCTCGGCCGGTTCGTTCTCGAAGGCGAGCGAACAGGCGGGGTCGATCACCAGCTCCAGGAACACGATATGGAGCGGGTACAGCATCACCGGCCAGCCCAGCAGCACGGGCAGCAGCGCCATGCCGGCGATCGGCACATGCATCGCCATCACGTAGCACATCGACTTGCGCATGTTGCCGAAGATCCGCCGACCCGTTGCGATGGCCTCGACCAGCGACGCGAAGCGGTCGTCCAGCAGGGTCAGTTCGGCGGCTTCGCGCGCGACGTCGGTGCCGCGCCTGCCCATGGCGACGCCCACGTCCGCGGCGCGCAGCGCCGGCGCGTCGTTGACCCCGTCGCCGACCCTGGCGACCTTGCGGCCCTCGTGCTGGACTTGGGCGCCCTTGGCGGCCTTGTCTTCGGGCCGGCCCCCGGG
>NZ_DKJX01000097.1:8439-9485 GCF_002454935.1 Massilia sp. UBA6681 | reverse complement strand
GGCGCCAGTGGCGCGTACGACGGTCTTTGAGCTAGGAGCTCCGATTGGCGAATCTATGCGCCCAAGAACAGCTTGTACACCGGATTGCTGCTCTCATCCCAATACCGGTACCCCAGCGTCGCCAGGAACTGCCGGAACTCCTCCATCTCCGCCGCCGGCACCTGCAGGCCGACCAGGATGCGTCCCACGTCGCCGCCCTGGTTCCGGTAGTGAAACAGCGAGATGTTCCAGTTCGGCGCCATGCTGTCGAGGAAGCGCATCAAGGCCCCCGGCCGTTCGGGAAACTCGAAACGATACAGCAATTCGTCCTGGGCCTGCGCGCTTTTCCCGCCCACCAGGTGGCGGATGTGCAGCTTGGCCAGTTCGTCATGGGTCAGGTCGAGGGTGCGGAAGTCGTGTTCCTCGAAGGTGCGCGCCAGGAGGCCCGACTCGCTGCGGCTGCCCACCTGCACGCCGACGAAAATGTGCGCCTCGCGCGAATCGGCCATGCGGTAGTTGAATTCGGTGACGTTGCGCGGGCCGACCAGGGCGCAGAAGCGGCGGAAGCTGCCGCGCTGCTCGGGGATGGTCACCGCGAACACGGCCTCGCGCGATTCGCCCAGTTCCGCGCGCTCGGCCACGAAGCGCAGGCGGTCGAAGTTCATGTTGGCGCCGCAGGCCACCGCCACCAGGGTCTCGCCCTTGATCGGATTCTTTGCCATCTGCGAGCGTTCCACATAGGCCTTGGCGCCGGCCACCGCCAGCGCGCCGGCCGGCTCGAGGATGCTGCGGGTGTCCTGGAACACGTCCTGGATCGCGGCGCAGATCGCGTCGGTGTCGACGATGATGATCTCGTCCACCACCTGCTGCGCCACGCGGAAGGTTTCCTCGCCTACCAGGCGCACCGCGGTGCCGTCCGAGAACAGGCCGACGTCGTTCAGGGTCACGCGCTGGCCGGCCTTCAGGCTTCTTGCCATCGCATCCGAATCGATGGTCTGCACGCCGATCACCTTGATGTCCGGCCGCACCGCTTTTACATAGGCGCCCACGCCGGCCACCAGGCCGCC
>NZ_DKJX01000097.1:6157-8433 GCF_002454935.1 Massilia sp. UBA6681 | reverse complement strand
CGATGGTGCCCTGGCCGGCGATGACGTCGGGGTCGTCGAAAGGATGGACGAAGGTCAGGCGCTGTTCCTTTTCCAGCAGCAGCGCGTGGTTGTAGGCGTCGGTGTACGACTCGCCATGCAGCACCACTTCCACGCTGGCGCCGCCGCGCGCCTTCACCGCGTCGACCTTCACCTGCGGGGTGGTGGTCGGCATCACGACCAGGGCGCGGCAGCCGAGGCGGCTTGCTGCCAGGGCCACACCCTGGGCGTGGTTGCCGGCCGNNGTTGTAGGCGCCGCGCAGCTTGAAGCTGAACACGCTCTGCATGTCTTCGCGCTTGAAGTAGATGCGGTTGCCGAAGCGGTTCGACAGGGTGGGCGCGTATTCGAGCGGGGTTTCTTCGGCGACGTCGTAGACGCGGGCGGTCAGGATTCTCTTGAGGTAGTCGGTAGTCATGGTCGGCAATCGGGTAACTGCAATGCCGGCGATGGATAGGGCCGGCGGTCCGGACGACGCACACTTTTCCTCGCGGAGGGTGACCGGGGCGGAGTGGCGATACGACGTGCTGGATAGCAGGCTCGGCGTATCGTGTCGTTACGATAGGTGATCCTCATTATAATGGACACCTATCGCAATTGCTCACTGCCCCCTTTCCCGATGATCGAAAACGCCGTCCTCTGGCTGCTGAACGTCCTTGCCGCGCCGACCGTCGGGCTCACCTCCATCTTCATCATCAGCTTCGTCTCGGCCACGCTGCTGCCGCTCGGCTCGGAGCCGGCCGTCTTCGCCGTGGTGAAGGCGAATCCGGCCATGTTCTGGCCGGCCATCCTGGTGGGCACGGTGGGCAACACGCTGGGCGGGGCAGTGGATTATTTCATCGGCTACCGCGCCAAGATCGCCTTCGCCAAGGAGCGCCAGAGCCGCTGGTTCGGCTGGCTCAAGAAGTACGGCGCCAAGACCATGCTGCTGTCCTGGGTGCCGGGCGTGGGCGACCCGCTGTGCACCCTGGCCGGCTGGCTGCACCTGCCGTTCTGGCCGAGCGTGATGTACATGGCGATCGGCAAGTTCGCACGCTATGTCACCATGACCGCGATCCTGCTGTACATCCCGGACGGGTTCTGGAAGACCGTGGGCGACTTCTTCGAGCGCCTGATCGGCTGACGGGATCTTTGCTTGCCGTGCGGGTCGGGTATCATGCGAGGCTATGAACAAGCCTCCAAGCCTTCTTTCCCTGCTCCTCGTCCTTGCCGCCCTGGCAGTGTTCGGTGTCATCGGCGCGAAATTCATGCTGAGCTCGCACAAGGAGTCCACCAACGAGCAACTCGGCCTGGTCTGGCCGGGCATCGCGGCCATGCCGGAAGGGGACCGCAACTTTCTCGTCGAACTCGCCCATACCTGCAACCTGACCATGCGCGAGCCGGTGCGTGCCGAGGTCGTCGACTGCCTGCGCTCGGTCCAGATGAACGAGGAAGCAAAGGCCCGGTTGGACCGCCTGATCGGCCAGGCGCCGGCGCAGCCACGCTGAGCGGACGTCGGCAAACTTTACATCTCGCTGCTTGACGGCACAGGATGTTTTTTAAGTGTTTGATTACGTAGGTTTCCTCACAGCAGGCCCAAGTTTTGCTTAGCAATGTTGGCTGCATGCTTTTGGTCCAACTGAGGGGAAAACATGAAAACGCACTATAAAAATGCACTGAAGCAATCCGTTTTCGTCATGCTCGCTGTGGCGGCTGTCATGCCGGCCGCGCACGCGGCGGAAATCGTGGTCACGCCATCGTCGAGCATGTGGTACACGCCACCCGGCGAACTCCGGGGTAATGGGAGCAGCAGCATTACCGATACGATGCCTCGTTCGGGAAATGGTTCCCTGGAAATGACCGGCGACCGCGTCCGCACCGTGATGGGGAATCTGTACGCGAACGACTATGGCACGCTCAATCCCGCCCCCAGTCTCGGCCTGTTCGACCAGCTCACCCGCCTGACCTTCGACTGGGCCGTCGCCAGCGGCAATACCACCCCTAACGAACGGCGCTATACCCCGGCATTGCGCGTCTCGGTCATGGACGGCACGACGCGCAGCGAACTGATCTGGGAAGGGGTCTACAACGGCATCGATGCCCGTCCCGACGCCGACACCTGGTACAGCTCCGGCGTCAATGACGTATTCTGGCGCTTCAGCGGCGGCACGACCCTGGAAAACGGCGCCCAGGTGAACAAGACGCTGGCCGGCTGGCAGGACAGCAGCTACTACAGCGACATGGCCTACATCATCGGCTTCAGCGTCGGTATCGGCGGCAG
>NZ_DKJX01000097.1:5412-6107 GCF_002454935.1 Massilia sp. UBA6681 | reverse complement strand
CGCCGCCGCGCGCCGCAAGCGCAGCGCCCGCTGAAGCGCAGGCAGGAGGGGCCGCTTCCCCTCCTGCATCCTTATGCAATATGCCATTCGTGGGCGGGATGCAAACGAATGATGCATGTGAGCAGCTTTTTGCAAACGTAATTTGCATCTTTTGCCCGCTGTTGAAATTTTCTTGCGCGCCCTTTCTTTTGATTCTAGCCAGCGTCCAGCGTGGTGCAGCGCAATAAGCTAGAATGAACGTCCTTCGGACCCGTCCGACCGACGCCCTGCATCTCATGAACGCGCCCGCACATATCCATACTCTGCTCGCCGACAATGCTCCTGCACGACTGCGCGAGATCCCCTACAACTACACCTCGTTCTCCGATCGCGAGATCGTGATCCGCCTGCTGGGCGAGTCCTCGTGGCGCCTGCTCGACGAACTGCGCGGGGCGCGCCAGACCGGCCGCTCGGCGCGCATGCTGTACGAGGTCCTGGGCGATATCTGGGTGGTGCGCCGCAACCCCTACCTGCAGGACGACCTGCTGGATAACCCGAAGCGCCGCCAGAAGCTGATCGACGCCTTGCACCACCGCCTGGGCGAAGTCGACAAGCGCCGCCTGAGCGTGGACGCCGCCGAAGGCGATGCCGAAGCCTCCGCGTCGCGCAGCGCCGCGGTCGAACAGCTCCTGGCCGCCGCCCGCAAGGCCGTCGAC
>NZ_DKJX01000097.1:277-5382 GCF_002454935.1 Massilia sp. UBA6681 | reverse complement strand
GTCACCGACGCCACCGACTGGCGCGTCGAATACCCCTTCCTGGTCCTGCTGCCCGACAGCGAAGAGGAGATGGCCGGCCTGGTCAAGGGCTGCATCGAACTGGGCCTGACCATCATCCCGCGCGGCGGCGGCACCGGCTACACCGGCGGCGCCATTCCGCTCACGCCGATGTCGGCCGTGATCAACACCGAAAAGCTGATCGGCATCGGTGAAGTCGAATTGAGCCGCCTGCCGGGCGTAGACCGCGAATACGCGACCATCCACACCTACGCCGGCGTGGTCACCCAGCGCGTGTCGCAGGCGGCGGAAAAAGCCGGCTTCGTGTTCGCGGTCGACCCGACCTCGGCCCACGCGTCCTGCATCGGCGGGAACATCGCGATGAACGCCGGCGGCAAGAAGGCCGTCCTGTGGGGCACCGCGCTCGACAACCTGGCTTCCTGGCGCATGGTCGACCCGAACGGCGACTGGCTGGAAGTCACGCGCATGGACCACAACCTGTCCAAGATCCACGACGCGCCGGTCGCCACGTTCAAACTCGAATGGACCCATCCGACGCCGCGCGGCGCCGCCAAGGGCGCGCCGTTCCGCACCGAGACGCTTACCATCGAAGGCCGCCGCTTCCGCAAGGAAGGCCTGGGCAAGGACGTCACCGACAAATTCCTGGCCGGCCTGCCGGGCATTCAGAAAGAGGGCACCGATGGCTTGATCACCTCGGCGCGCTGGATCCTGCACAAGATGCCGAAGTTCACCCGCACCGTGGCGCTGGAATTCTTCGGCCAGGCGCGCGATGCGATCCCGTCGATCGTCGAGATCAAGGACTACCTCGACGGCCTGCCGAAGAACGGCGACCCGGCCTTCTCGACCATCCGCCTGGCGGGCCTGGAGCACCTGGACGAGCGCTACCTGCGCGCGGTCGGCTANNTCCAAGCGCGGCGTGCTGCCCAAGATGGCGCTGTTCGGCGACATCGTCGGCGACGACGAGAACGCGGTCGCCATCGCGGCCTCGGAAGTGGTGCGCCTGGCGAATACCCGCGTCGGCGAGGGCTTCGTGGCCGTGAGCGCGGAAGCGCGCAAGAAATTCTGGCTCGACCGCGCCCGCACCGCGGCCATCGCGCGCCACACCAATGCCTTCAAGATCAACGAAGACGTGGTGATCCCGCTGAACCGCATGGGCGAGTACACCGACGGCATCGAGCGCATCAACGTCGAGCTGTCGATCAAGAACAAGCTGCAGCTGGCCGGCGAGCTGCGCCAGTACCTCGCCAACGAGCACCTGCCGATCGAGAAGAGCGACGACGCCACCGGCGACACGGTCGACCGCAACGAGATCCTGGGCGACCGCCCGCAACAGGCGGTGGCGCTGGTGGAGCTGGTCCATGCACGCTGGGGCTTCATCCTCGCCAACCTCGACCAGAAGCTGGTCGACGTGCGCGGCAAGCTGGACGAGCTGGGCCTGGACGGGCTGTCGTCGACCCTGGACCAGCGCATCGGCGCCCAGCCGGACGCGCTGCTGTTCGACGTGGTGCAGGACCACACCATCCGCGTCTCCTGGAAGCAGGAGCTGCGTGCGCAGCTGCGCCAGATCTTCAACGGCGCGGCCTACAAATGCATCCTCGACGAATGCACGGCCATCCACAAGCGCGTGCTGCGCTCGCGCGTGTTCGTGGCCCTGCACATGCACGCCGGCGACGGCAACGTGCACACCAACCTGCCGGTGAACTCGGACGACTACGCGATGCTGCAGGATGCGCATGCCGCGGTCGAGCGCATCATGCGGCTTGCGCGTTCGCTGGACGGCGTGATCTCGGGCGAGCACGGCATCGGCATCACCAAGCTCGAATTCCTCACCGACGACGAGATCCGTGAGTTCCGCGACTACAAGGAACGTGTCGATCCGGAAGGTCGTTTCAACAAGGGCAAGCTGCTGAACACGACGGCGGTATCGGCCGACCTGCGCAACGCCTACACGCCGTCCTTCGGCCTGATGGGCCACGAATCGCTCATCATGCAGCAGAGCGACATCGGCGAGATCGCCAACAGCATCAAGGACTGCCTGCGCTGCGGCAAGTGCAAGCCGGTCTGCACCACCCACGTGCCGCAGTCGAACCTGCTGTACTCCCCACGCGACAAGATCCTGGCCACCTCGGCGCTGATCGAAGCCTTCCTCTACGAAGAGCAGNNCCCGCCGCGGCGTCTCGATCCGCCACTGGGAAGAATTCGAGGACGTCTCGGACCACTGCACCGTGTGTCACAAGTGCGTGACGCCGTGCCCGGTCAACATCGACTTCGGCGACGTTTCGATGAACATGCGTAACCTGCTGCGCAAGATGGACAAGCGCAGCTTCAAGCCGGCCAACCGCGCCGCCATGTTCTTCCTGAACGCGACCGACCCGACCACCATCAACCTGACCCGCAAGGCCATGGTGGACCTCGGTTACAAGGCCCAGCGCATGGGCAACCAGCTGCTGCGCGGCCTGGCCAAGCCGCAGGTGGAAGCGCCGCCCCCGACCACCGGAAAGGCGCCGGTGCGCGAGCAGGTGATCCACTTCATCAACAAGAAAATGCCGGGCAACCTGCCGAAGAAGACGGCGCGCGCGCTGCTGGACATCGAGGACGACAAGGTCATCCCGATCATCCGCAACCCGAAGGCGACCAACGCCGACACCGAAGCCGTGTTCTACTTCCCGGGCTGCGGCTCGGAGCGCCTGTTCTCGCAGGTGGGCCTGGCCACCCAGGCGATGCTGTGGGAAGTGGGCGTGCAGACCGTGCTGCCGCCGGGCTACCTGTGCTGCGGCTATCCCCAGCGCGGCGCCGGCCAGTACGACAAGGCCGACAAGATGGTGACGGACAACCGCGTGCTGTTCCACCGCATGGCCAACACGCTGAACTACCTCGACATCAAGACGGTCGTGGTGTCGTGCGGCACCTGCTACGACTCGCTGGCGAACTACGAGTTCGACAAGATCTTCCCGGGCTGCCGCCTCATCGACATCCACGAATACCTGATGGAGAAAGGGGTGAAGCTGGAAGGCGTCAGCGGCACCCGCTACATGTACCACGACCCCTGCCACACCCCGATGAAGATGCAGGATTCGCTCAAGACCGTGAACGCGCTGGTTTCCACCGTGGACAACGTCAAGATCGAGAAGAACGATCGCTGCTGCGGCGAATCCGGTACCTTCGCCGTGAGCCGTCCGGACATCGCCACCCAGGTGCGCTCGCGCAAGCAGGGCGAGATGGAGAAGGGCGCGGATAAACTGCGCGACGACGGCTTCAAGGGCGACGTCAAGATCCTGACCAGCTGCCCGTCCTGCCTGCAGGGCCTGTCGCGCTACAACCATGATTCCGGCACCACCGCCGACTATATCGTGGTCGAGATGGCGCGCCACCTGCTGGGCGAGAACTGGATGCCCGACTACGTCGCCCGCGCCAACAACGGCGGCATCGAAAGGGTGCTGGTATGAAGGAGATCATGCGCGAAACCGGCTGCGAGCTGTGTCACCTGACGGTGCCCGTGGTCTGGCAGGACGAGAAGCTCTCGGTCATCCTGGTCGACGACGCCGCCTATCCGGGCTTTTGCCGCGTCATCTGGCGCGAGCACGTGCGCGAGATGAGCGACCTGTCGATTGATGACCGCCTGCTGCTCAACGAGGCCGTCTACCAGGTCGAGCAGGCGGTGCGCGAAGTCATGCAGCCGCTGAAGGTCAACGTGGCCAGCCTCGGCAACGTGGTGCCGCACCTGCACTGGCATATCATCCCGCGCTATGCGGACGATGCGCACTTCCCGGCGCCGGTGTGGGCCCAGGCCGCGCGCCAGACCGACGCAGGCGTCCTGGCCGCACGCCGCGCGCTGCTGCCGGACCTGGCCGCCGTGATCGCGAAGCACTTCAACGAATAAGAGGAGACCCCATGCCCAACCCACTTGATATCGCCGTGCGCCAGAAATCGCGCGTGCTGGAAATCGCCTTCGATGACGGCAACAGCTTTTCCATTCCCTTCGAACTGATGCGCGTGTATTCGCCCTCGGCCGAAGTAAAAGGCCACGGCCCGGGCCAGGAAGTGCTCCAGGTCGGCAAGCGCGAGGTCGGCATCACCGGCGTGGAACCGGTCGGCAACTACGCGATCAAGCCCCTGTTCGACGACGGCCACGGCAGCGGCATCTTCACCTGGGATTACCTGTACAAGCTGGGCAGCGAGCAGGCCTCGCTGTGGCAGCAATACCTGGACCGCCTGCATGCGGCCGGCTTTGCGGGCGACAGCGGGCGCGAGCCGGGCACCGAAGTGCCGGGCGCGGCGCCGAAATCGGGCTGCGGGCATCATCACTGACCGCTGCCTGAACCGGGCCCACAAAAACAAAGAGCACGTCTGTCGACGTGCTCATTGTTTTTGGCGCGCTCCCTGGGGAGCGCAGCAGTGGTGTCTCAGGCCTGTGGCTGGATGTTCGCAGCCTGCTTGCCCTTCGGGCCGGCAGTGATGTCGAAGCTCACGCGCTGGTTTTCCGCCAGCGACTTGAAGCCTTGGGTGTTGATGGCCGAGAAGTGTGCAAAGACGTCTTCGCCACCGCCGTCCGGGGTGATGAAGCCGAAACCTTTTGCATCGTTAAACCACTTTACAGTGCCAGTCGCCATGGTAATTCCCTCAATGAAGTTTATCTATGTTATTGCTTTGTCGGACGTCAGGAGGTAGTGGATCCAGCGGCGTGCTCAACATTGCAAAAATGATTATAGAGACAAATTTTTAAAAGGGAAGGAACTTTTTTCAATCGTGCGCCTCCCTTTTTTTAGTGTGGGCCGCCGGTCTCCGGCAGCGGCCCATCAGCTATCAGAAACCTGGTAGAAACCTATCAGAAACTGAGCGGCATCCGTATCGTCAGCGACACGTCCGGGGTATCGCGCGTGACGCCGGCGCCCACTGCCACCGACAGCGAGCGTTTCTCGTTGAAGCGGTAGGAATAGCCGATCAGCAGGGTGCCGAGCTGGGTCCTTACCGATCCCGGTACCGTGCGGCCGTTCTGCTTCATGCGCGCCACCGTGCTGTGGTCGTAGCCGAGACTGAGCGAGGCCTTGTCGTTCAGCGCCAGGCCCATGCCGAAGTTGAAGCCGATG
>NZ_DKJX01000097.1:0-272 GCF_002454935.1 Massilia sp. UBA6681 | reverse complement strand
TGCCGTTGCGCACCAGGCGCTGCACATTGCTGCGCTTGAAGTTGTGCAGGTAGCTGAGGTTGCCGAAGAAGACCGCCGGGTCGGACGGGAACAGCCAGGTCAGGCTGCCCTGCAGCGAATGGAAGCCCGAGCCGGTCGGTAGCGACAGCGGCAGGCCGGTGCCGGTGACGTTCTCGCCGATGCAGCGGGTCTGGCAGTCGGTGACGACTTCGAACGGGTCCTTGCCGGTGGTCGACTTGTAGCGCAGGCCGCCGATGTAATAGGCCTTGTCC
>NZ_DKJX01000022.1:0-5858 GCF_002454935.1 Massilia sp. UBA6681 | reverse complement strand
GCGCCGAAGCAGGCGCCGCGCGCCGAACCGGTCGAGGCCCTGCCGGAACCGGCGCGTCCGGTCCTGGTGGCCGCGGCGCCGGCCGCGCCCTCCGCCGAGGACCACATCGGCCCGCTGCAGTCGCTGCCGGAATCGGTGCAGCGCGAGATCCCGAAGGTCAGCTTCGGCGGCTATATCTATTCGCCGAATCCCGCCGAGCGCCTGCTGCTGGTCGACAAGATGCTGCGCCGCGAGGGCGAGGAAGTCGCGCCCGGACTGGTGCTGGAGCGCCTGCTGCCGAAGGCGGCGATCATGAATTACCGGGGCTCCCGCTATCGTGTCGCCTATTGAAGTGGGACCGGTGCTGGGCGTGGTCGGCTGGTCCGGCAGCGGCAAGACCTCGCTGCTGGAGGCGCTGATCGGCCGCCTGGCGGGGCGGGGACTGCGGGTCAACGTCGTCAAGCACAGCCACCACGACGTCGAGCTGGAGCCGCCGCGCAAGGACAGCGCGCGCCTGCGCATGGCGGGAGCGGCCGAGGTGATGCTGGCGTCTCCCTACCGCGTCGCCATCCTGCGCGAACTGCGCGGGGGGCAGGAGCCGCCGCTGGCCGAGCACCTGGCGCGGCTGGCGCCGGCCGACCTGACCCTGGTGGAAGGCTACAAGTGGGAGCGCATGCCCAAGCTGGAAGTGTTCCGCCCGAGCCTGGGCCGGCCGGCCCTGTATCCGGAGGATCCCGACATCCTGGCTGTGGCCTCCGATGCGCCGCCGCCGGGCGGAGAGGGCGGGCCGGCCTGGCTGGACCTGAATGATCCGGATCAAGTGCTGGCCTGGCTGCAGAAATGGATGCGCTGAAGGTCTAAAGTTCTTCCACGGGCTGCCGTAAATGGTGGATACGCCTTAATGGGAGAACGACATGGATGTGTCCAGCATCGCCAAGCTGTCCACCAGCATCGCAGAAACCGGCCAGCGCCAGGAAGTGAGCCTCGCCGTCTTCAAGAAGGCCCAGCAGATCCAGGAAGCCACCGCCACCCAGCTGCTCGCAGCGCTGCCGGCGGTGCAGTCGGCGAACCTGCCGCCGCACCTGGGGAACAAGATCAATACGACAGCGTAACTTGCTTCTTTACCCGCTATCCAGGAGTACCGCATGACCAACCGCCACGCCCTGATCGCCGCCGCCCTTGCCGGCGTCTGCGCCCACGCCGCCGCCCAGGACCAGATGGGCGTGCCGAAGGCCGACCAGGAAGCCTGCTACGGCGTCGCCAAGGCCGGCCAGAACGACTGCGGCACCGCCACCCACGGCTGCGCCGGTGTCGCCAAGGTCGACAATGACGCGAACGAGTGGAAGTTCGTCGCCAAGGGCACCTGCACGCAGCTCGGCGGCTCGCTCGAAGCCGGCAAGGCCAAGCAGGACAAGACCGAGCCGGCCAAGGCCGACGTCCAGAAGTAATCATGTCCGCCCCCGCTGCGGCCCCGGGCGGAGGCACTGCGGCCGGCGTGGGCCTGCGCACGCCGCACTACCGCGCCTTCCTCGACAGGCGCCCGCCGGTCGGCTTCCTCGAAGTCCATAGCGAGAACTACCTTGCCCGTGCTGGCTGGGACTGGCACGTGCTGAGCGAGCTGCGGCGCGACTATCCGGTCAGCCTGCACGGCGTCGGGCTCGGGCTCGGCTCGGCGCGCGGATTTTCCGATGCCCACCTGGAGCGCGTGCGCGCCCTGGTCGAGGCGGTCGATCCCTTCCTCGTCTCCGAACACCTAAGCTGGGGCGCGCTGGCCGACCGCCAGCTCAACGACCTGCTGCCATTGACCCTCGATAGCGCCGCCCTGGCGCTGCTGTGCCAGCGGGTCGATCGGGTGCAGGAACGCCTGGGCCGCCGCCTGCTGGTCGAGAACGTCTCGACCTATGTGCGCTTTCGCGCCGACACCATGAGCGAAGCCGAGTTCCTGGCCGCACTGGCGCGCCGCACCGGCTGCGGCATCCTGCTCGACGTGAACAACCTGTATGTCAACCAGCGCAACCACGGCGAAGACGCGCGCGCCGCCATCGCCGCGCTCCCCGTGGGCAGCGTCGGCGAAATCCACCTGGCCGGCCACCTGGAGACGACGCTGGCCCTGGTCGACCACCACGGCGCCGCCGTGGCCGAACCGGTCTGGGACCTGTACCGCGCCGCGCTGGCGCGTTTCGGCCGGGTGCCGACCCTGGTGGAATGGGATGCCGAGCTGCCGCCGATCGACAGCCTGCTGGCGGAGGCGGCCAGGGCCGATGCGATCGCCCAGAACTACCCCGAGCCGTCCGCCCTTGCCCCGGTGATCCGGCCACCGGTGCCGCCGGCACCAAGGGACGAGGCGCTCGCCACGCTCCAGCAGCGCTTTGGGGCGGCGCTGTTCGACCGCAGCCACGAAGCCGCCTTGCGGCCCTTCCTCAGCGAGGGCGGGGTGGACCGTCTGGCGCTGTACCGCGGCAACCTGAGCGCCGGATGGGAGCGCGCCCTGGGCGAGGCCTACCCGGTCCTGCGCCAGCTGGTGGGGGAAGAATTCTTCGCCGGCCTGGCGCGTGCCTACGGCAAGGCCGCGCCGTCGCAAGACCCGGACCTGGCGAACTTCGGCGCGCGTTTCGCGGGCTTCCTTGCCGGATTCGCGCCGGCCGCGCCTTATCCCTACCTGCCCGACGTCGCGCGGCTCGAGTGGGTGGTCCACCGCGCTTACCTGGCGCCGGACGTGGCGCCGCTCGGCCTGGCCGCCCTGGCGGCGATGTCGCCGCAGGCCCTGGACGCCGCCCGTTTCACCCTGCATCCCTCGGTGAGCCTGCTGCGCAGCCCCTGGGCCATCGCCGCGCTCTGGCAGGCGCACCAGCCGGGCGGTCCGCCATTGCCGGCGCACGCCGACGCGCCTTGCACGGTACTGGTGGTGCGGCGCGGCTGGCGGGTGGAGGTGGTGGAGGAGAGCGCAGCGGGAGTCGCGGCCCTGGATCGGCTGGCGGCGGGCGCCAGCTTCGGCACGGCGCTCGACGCCGCGCTGGCCGCCGCAGCGGCGGATGAGGGGACGCCGGACATCGGCGCCATGCTGCAGGGCTGGTTCAGGCTCGGCGTGGTGGCCGCGATTGCGGCAGACGACGCCAACCGGGACAGCCCCGGCTCGTAGACTAGTGGAAGGCGCGCAGGATGCGCTGCTCGCCGGTACGGTCGCAGTAACGCTCGTTGGCGGCGCGGGTGGCGGCCATCATGCGCTCGAGCTGGGCGTCTTCGAAACGCGCCAGTTCCTCGTTGGCCGCTTCCAGCGCCAGCGCCAGCTTGGCGCGTGCGTTCTGGTACAGCGCACTGGTGTAGTGGTCGGTATTTTTCAGCAGCTCTTCCGCATTCTCGATGACGAGACGCAGGTCTCCGATGAGCTGCTCCTGGGACTGGGCGCGGTTCGGGGTTTCCATGGCTTCACCTATGGCCGGTTATATAAGTCAATCCTGATGACTTAAAATATAAACAAGGAAGCCCCGCTCTGTTTGTTAGGGCGCAAACATAAGCCCGCTGTTTTCCGCCACCTTTCCGAAGCGTTTTTAGGTGATTTATTGCACCCGGATCTGCACGTCGCCCACGGTCACGGTCTGGCCGGCGCGGATCTTCGCGGTCTTGCGCAGTTCCTGCTTGCCGTCGACCGACACCGCGCCGCTGGCGACCATGTTCTTGCCGGCGCCGCCGCTGTCGACCAGGCCGACCAGCTTCATCAGCTGGTTCAGCTCGACGAACTCGGCTGTCAAATCGAAATCTATTTTTTGCATGCTGTCCTCGGGAATTGAAAAGGGCACCTGCAGGTGCCCCGAAAAAGTTTACTCGACCGTATCCGGCCGGGTCATGTCGATCGGCACGATCCACTCGTCGAACTGCTGCTCGGTGACGAAACCGGACTGCAGCGCGGCCTGGCGCAGGGTCAGGCCGTCGTGCGACGCGGTCTTGGCGATCTGTGCGGCGCGATCATACCCGATGTGCGGGGCCAGTGCGGTCACCAGCATCAGCGATTTTTCCATCAGCTCGGCGATGCGGGCGTGGTTGGGCTCGATGCCCCGGGCGCAGTGCTCGTCGAAGGAGCGCATGCCGTCGGCCAGCAGGCGGGCACTTTGCAGGAAGTTATGGGCGATCATGGGCTTGAACACGTTCAGCTCGAAGTTGCCCTGCGAGCCGCCGACCGTGATCGCGACGTCGTTGCCGAACACCTGGCAGCACAGCATGGTAAGCGCCTCGCACTGGGTCGGATTCACCTTGCCCGGCATGATCGAGCTGCCCGGTTCGTTCTCGGGAATCGTGATCTCGCCCAGGCCCGAGCGCGGGCCCGAGGCCATCCAGCGCACGTCGTTGGCGATCTTCATCAGGGCCGCAGCCAGGGTCTTGAAGGCGCCGTGGCTCGAGACCATCGCTTCGTGGCCGGCCAGCGCCATGAACTTGTTGGGCGCGCTCTTGAAGGACAGGCCCGTGCGCGAGCTGAGCTCGGCCGCGATGCGCGGGGCGAAATCCGGATGCGCGTTCAGCCCCGTGCCGACCGCCGTGCCGCCGGCCGCCAGCGCCAGCAGGCCGGGCAGGGTGGCGCGGATCGCGTTTTCCGCGAATTCCAGCTGGGCGACGTAGCCCGAGAATTCCTGGCCGAGGGTGAGCGGGGTGGCGTCCTGCAGGTGAGTGCGGCCGATCTTGACGATGCTCTCGAAGTCGCGCGACTTGCGCAGCAGCGTGCCGCGCAGCTGGCTGAGTGCCGGCAGCAGGTTCTGGGCGACGGCAATGGCCGCCGCCACGTGCATGGCGGTGGGGAAGATGTCGTTCGAGGACTGGCCCATGTTGACGTGGTCGTTCGGGTGCAGCAGGCGCTTCTCGCCGCGCTCGCCGCCCATCAGCTCGGAGCCGCGGTTGGCCAGCACCTCGTTCATATTCATGTTGCTCTGGGTGCCGGAACCGGTCTGCCAGACCGCCAGCGGGAATTCCTGTGGATGACGGCCTTCCAGCACCTCGTCGGCGGCGCGAATGATGGCCTCGGCCTTGTCGCCCGGGAGCTTGCCGAGCGAGCGGTTCACCGCGGCGGCGGCGCGCTTGACCTGGGCCAGGGCGGCGACCAGTTCCGGCGCTAATCTCTCGTTCGAGATGTGGAAATGGTGGAGCGAACGCTGGGTCTGGGCGCCCCAGAGGCGGTCCGCGGGGACCTCGATCGGGCCGAAACTGTCCTTCTCAATCCTGTTTTCCATGGCTGTCCTGTGGGTGAAGGGTTGTGATTAAAGAGTTTAGCCGATTGTCCGTTAACTACGCTCAGGCTCTACTACTTCCATCCTATGGCTTGCCGCCTTCCACTGATATTGACTTGCGCGCTGCTGGCCGGCGCTGCCCAGGCGGCCGAGCTCGGCGAACCGCGGGTGAGCTCCTTCCTCGGCCAGCCGCTGGTGGCCGACATCGAGCTCACCATGCTGGAAGACGCCGCCAACCCGGTCCAGGTGCGCCTGGCGCATCCGGACGTCTACCGCGGCGCCAATATCGGCCTGCCGGCGGTGCTGTCCACGCTCCGGATGTCGGTGATGCGGCGCGACGGGCGCCAGTTCCTGCATCTCACCTCGCTCGGCAAGGTGGAATCGGAACACCTGCACCTGTACCTGGAGCTGGCCGACGGCGCGCAGCGCACCGTGCGGCTGGCAACCCTGTGGCTCTCGCCGGATCCGAATCCGGCGCCGCCTCCGGTTCCGGTGGCGGCGCCTCCCATCCCTGCCAAAGCGGCGCAGCCCGCGCCGCCGCTAGAGGCGGCGCCGAAGCCCGCTCCGGCCAGGCCGAAGCCCGCGCCCATCAAGCCGAAGCCGGTCGTCGTGCCGCCGGAGCCGGCCAGGCCGGCGCGCTTGACGCCTGAACCGGCCCCGGCGGGC
>NZ_DKJX01000037.1:0-7374 GCF_002454935.1 Massilia sp. UBA6681 | reverse complement strand
ACCGCCGCCGCCGCGCCCGCCACAGGCGCCGCGCCCTACAGTCCCCAGGCCCTGAACGCGGCCAACGTCCCGATCAAGAGCGAAAAGCTGGGTACCGCGGCGCCGAGCGAGGACGTCAAGGCCAGGCAGACCCGGTCCGTGCCCAAGGGCGCGGCACCGGCGGTGGAGAAGGAACACAGCCCCAAGACGGCGAACAAGCAATGAAGATGGGAAGCATGCCAATCGCGGTGATCATGCAGCGCCGCGCCGTGCAGCACCGCTGGGCCGACGAGGCCTGGGAAGCGGTCGGCGTGGTGCCGGACCGCGGCAAGCTGCCGCGCCTGCAGGTGCTGAGCGAAAGTCCCGAGCGCGACTACTACCTCGTCTCCGGCCTCGAACTCGAGCTGTACACCGACGAGAACGAAGGGTATTACGAGAACTGCATGGCGCCGGAATCGAAGGTGTTCGTGCTGTGGCGCATGGAGGAGGGCAAGGCCATCCCGGTGCGCGCCTCGGTCAGCTACGTCGAGGGCACGCGCATGTTCGACTCGGGCGAACAGGCCGACGGCGTCGCCATGCCGGCCGAGATCTATGCCTGGGTGGCCGGCTACCTGCGCGAGCATTACCAGCCCAAGCCGCGCGGACGGCGCGGGCGCCAGCACGGATGAGGGGAGCCAGCATGTCAGAAGAAGGTTTCTTCCGGCGCTGGGCGCGGCTGAAGTCATCCGGCGGAGACGCGCCGGCCGAAGACCCGCGCGCCCCGGCGCCCCCTGTACCCGTGGGCCAGCCTCCCGCGGGCGCCATGCAGGAAGCCGAAGCGGCCCCGCGTGTCCCCTTGCCGACCCTCGAAGACGCGGCGCGGCTCACCCCGGACGCCGACTTTTCCGCCTTCGTGGCCAAGGGCGTCGACCAGTCGGTGCGGCGCCTGGCGCTCAAAAAACTGTTCGCCGATCCGCATTTCAACGCGATCGACGGGCTCGATATCTACATGAACGACTACAACAAGGCGGCGCCGCTCACCCCGGCCATGCTGGCTTCGCTCAAGCATGCGCAGGGCCTGGTCACGCGCCTGTTCGACGACCGGCAGCAGCAGGCCGAGGCGGCGGCAGCGCAGGCACAGGAACAGCAGCCAGTGACGGAACACGAGCAGGCGCCGCCGTCCACACGACAAGGGAACGCATGAACAACCGCTTTGCCGATCATCCGCCGCTCGACCCGGTCCAGGAAGGCCGCAATGTCCAGGCCCGGGGCGCGGCCATCCTGGCGCTTGAGGCCATTCCCGTGTTCGAGCCGGCGATCACGGTCAGCTACCAATCCAGCGGACGTACCCTGGTGGTGGGCTCGGCCGAACAGGCCCTGCCCTGGGCCGACCGGCTCGCCGGCGCGCTGCCGGTCACCGTGCTGCTGCTCGACAGCCAGCAAACCATGCCGGTGCGCCCCTATCCGGTCCAGGTGGCGCGCACCGTCGCGGTGGCGGGCTGGCTGGGCGCTTTCGAGGGGCGCTGGCAGGCGCCCGGACAGCCGGTCCAGCAGGGCCGCTTCGACCTCGTGCTCGACCTCAGCCCGAGCCGCCTGATCCCCAGCCACCAGCGCCCGCACGGCTATTACGCGCCCGGCTACGACGAGGCCGCCCGTGGCGAGGCGGTCGAGGCCATGCTCGAGATGGTCGGCGACTTCGAGAAGCCCAAGTATTTCGCGTACAAGGAACGCAGCTGCGCCCATGGCCGCAACGGCCAGAAGGGCTGCAGCGCCTGCATCGAGATCTGCTCGGCGCAAGCGATCCAGGACGACGGCGACCGGATCAAGGTCAACCCCTACCTGTGCGCCGGCTGCGGCGCCTGCTCCACGGCCTGCCCGACCGGCGCCATCAGCTATGCCTTCCCGCCGGCGGCGCTGACCGGCAAGCGCATGCAGGCGGCGCTGCGTTCCTACCGCGAGGGCGGCGGGCAGGATCCGGTCTTCGTGCTGCACGACCCCGAACACGGCGCCGCGCTGCTGGCCCAGCTCGGCGAGTCGCTGCCCGGGCGCGTGATCCCGCTGGCGCTGCAGCATACCGCCTCGACCGGCATCGACGTCTGGTTCGCCGCCGTGGCCTATGGCGCGGCCGGCATCTCGGTGCTGCTGACGGGACGCGAGGCGCCCCAGTACGCCGCGCTGCTGGACCAGCAGATGGAGATCGCCCAGGCGGTACTCGGCGGCCTCGGCTACGAAGGCCCGCATTTCCAGCTGCTGCGCGTGGATGCGCCGGACGAACTGGCGGTGGCGCTGCGCCACGCCCCGCGCGGCCGCACGCCCGGCGAGCCGGCCGTGTTCCACCTGGCGAACGACAAGCGCAACACGCTCGACTACGCCCTCGAGCACCTGCACCGCCATGCGCCGGTCAAGCCCGAGCAGGTGGCGCTGCCGGCCGGCGCACCGTTCGGTGCGATCGAGGTGGACCGCAAGGCGTGCAGCCTGTGCATGTCCTGCGTCGGCGCCTGCCCGGCCGGGGCGCTGCAGGACGGGCAGGGCGCGCCGCTGCTGCGCTTCATCGAGAAGAACTGCGTCCAGTGCGGCCTGTGCGCCAGCACCTGTCCGGAAAACGCCATCACGCTCGCGCCGCGCCTGTCCTTCATGGAGAGCCGTAGCCAGGCCGTGGTGCTCAACGAGTCCGAGCCCTTCCACTGCATCCGCTGCAACCAGCCCTTCGGCACCCTGCAGATGGTGGAGAACATGCTCGGCCGCCTGGCCTCGCATCCCGCCTTCAGCGGCCACCTCGACCGCCTGCGCATGTGCGGCGACTGCCGCGTCATCGACATGATGGAGCCGCGCGACGAGATGCGCGTCACCGCCCTCAGGCGAGACTGATGCTCGTGGGGTGGGCGGTTTGTCATGCAGGCCACCGGCCTGAATTACTCCCGCTCACCCTACAACAGCGTGTGCAAACATGGCAAAATGGCCAGGGATGGCCAACGCGGCCATGCCACCTTAGCGACCAGGAGACACCATGACGCCGACCCAGCGCTTTCTGCAAGCGCGCGACTTCCTGCTACAGCATCGCCTCGACTACGACACCGCCTACCGCGAGTACCGGCAGCCCCAGCTCGACGCCTTCAACTGGGGCCTGGACTACTTCGACCAGATGGCCAGGGACAACCACGCCACCGCGCTGTGGGTGGTCGAAGAAGACGGCCTCGAGCAGAAGATCTCGTTCGCGGACATGGCCTCGCGTTCGTGCCAGGTGGCCGAGTACCTGCAGTTATGCGGGGTCAAGCGCGGCGACCGCGTGCTCCTGATGCTGCCCAACCGGGTCGAGCTCTGGGAAATCATGCTGGCCGGGATCAAGCTCGGCGCCGTGCTGGTGCCGACCACCATGCTGGTCTCGGGCGCCGACCTGCAGGACCGCCTCGAGCGCGGCCGTGTCAGGCACGTCATCGCCCAGGCCTCCGAGGCGCACAAGTTCGAGGGCATGGCGGGCAGCTTCACCCGCATCGCCGTGGGCGCCGCGGCCGGCGAGAAGCCGGACGGCTGGCGCGACTTCGCCGACAGCCGCGACGTCCTGTCCGTCTTCACCCCGGAAGGCGAGACCCGCGCCACCGACCCGCTGCTGCTGTACTTCACCTCCGGCACCACGGCCAAGCCCAAGCTGGTGCTGCACAGCCACCAGAGCTATCCGGTCGGCCACCTGTCGACCATGTACTGGATCGGACTGCAGCCGGGTGACGTCCACTGGAACATCTCCTCGCCGGGCTGGGCCAAGCATGCCTGGAGCTGTTTCTTCGCGCCCTGGAACGCGGGCGCCGCCATCTTCGTCTACAACTACGAGCGCTTCTCCGCCAAGGCCGCGCTCGATACGATCCAGCGCTGCGGCGTGACCTCGCTGTGCGCGCCGCCGACGGTGTGGCGCATGATGATCAAGGAAGACCTGAGCGCCTGGCGCCCGCCGCTGCGCGAGCTGGTAGGCGCCGGCGAGCCGCTCAACCCTGAGGTGATCGAGCAGGTGGAGCAGGCCTGGGGCATCCGCATCCGCGACGGCTTCGGCCAGTCGGAAAGCACCTGCCAGATCGGCAATCCGCCGGGTCAGCCGATCAAGCCCGGTTCGATGGGCCGGCCGCTGCCGGGCTACCGGGTGGCGCTGCTCGACATCGACGAGCAGCCCGCCGAGGAAGGCGAGATCGCGCTCTCGCTCGACCCGGCGCCGCTTGGCCTGATGATGTGCTACGAGGGCGACGAAGAGAAGACCGCCCACGTCATGCGCGCCGGCCACTACCATACGGGCGACACCGCCACGGTCGAAGGGGACGGCTACTATTTCTACGTCGGGCGCAACGACGACGTGTTCAAGTCCTCGGATTACCGCATCAGCCCCTTCGAGCTCGAGAGCGTCCTGATCGAGCACGAAGCCGTGCTGGAGGCGGCGATCGTACCGAGCCCGGACCCGCTGCGGCTGTCGGTGCCGAAGGCCTTCGTCACCCTGCGCCAGGGCGTCCTGCCGTCGCGCGAGCTGGCGGCGTCGCTGTTCGCGTTCGCGCGCGAGCGGCTCGCGCCGTACAAGCGCATCCGGCGCATCGAGTTCCGCGAGCTGCCCAAGACGATCTCGGGCAAGATCCGGCGCGTCGAGCTGCGCAAGGAAGAAGCCGGGCGCGCCGCCGGGGCGGCGCAGGCGCAAGGGCAGGGCGTGGAGTACCGCGAGGAAGAGTTCCCTGCCTGAGCCGCCCGTAGCTGGCGTGGCGCGGCGTTTGCGCCCCGGTCCAGCTCGGTTGACGAAAAAAACAGGTGGTATATACTGGTCCGGTATCCAATTGATGAAATCCGACCTCGGCATGCACTGCATTTCTTCCTACGGCATTTGTTGTTCCTCCAGCGTGCGGACCCCGCGCGCTGTTGCCGTGTGCGCTGCCGGCGTCTCGCAGGTTTTCTCCCACCTTCCCCTGTCGCTCGGACTGAGCGTCTTCCACGCTCGTCTCGCACAATTGTCGACGCGCGATCTCGCCTGCCTCTCCTGAGCTCGGCGAGAGCCGGCGAAGCCCAGCTTCCCACTCTCCCGAGCCCCCTCCAAAGCATCGTCTGAAGCGCTGCGCATATGCGGATGCATTTGCCGCGGCACGCCATTCGTTCTTATTGGCCAGCCTGAACGGGCTGGGAAAGGCAAGCCATGTGCACCACTACTTACCTCAGCCAGCACGACCTGGCTGTCCTGACACGCTTCGTGCGGGCACGATCGGCCGACCCTTGCCGGGTCGAGGCCGCCGTGCGCCGCCTCGCGCACCTGACCGCGGTATCGCGCACGCTTCCCGGCGGCGATAGCGACGGCGGCGAGCGCCGCGTCTCGCTCGGCGCGAGCGTGCGCTACCGGGTCGCCGCCTGCGGCACCGCCATCCATGAACGCACCCGGGGCGGCGCCGACCTGGATACCGTCGTCATCGCCTGTCCGCAGGATGCGCAAGCCATGACGCCGCGTGTTTCGGTGCTGGCTCCGCTTGCGCTGGGCCTGCTCGGCCACGCCGAGGGCTGCACCGTCGACGTCGACCTGGCCCTCGGGCGCACCCTGCGCCTGGAAATCGTCGAGGTGCAGCCGCCCGCGCCCCTGCCGGTTTGAGTACTTGAAGGAGAAGCCATGACCGAGATCCAGCACAAGCCAGCGCCGGGGCGCAAGCCCGGCATCGAAGAGCGCATCGCGGCCGCCGGCCAGCGTATCGCGGCCTTGCAGCGGCGGCTGGATGAAGCGCTTGCCGAGCTGGTCCACACGCGCGGGCGCGCGGCCGCCGGACTCGCACAGGCCGAGCGCTACGGGCAAGAGCAGCCGGCCAGCGCGCCGGCACATGGCACGCCAGAGGACAGCATTCATGGAGGACACCGTGCGTAGAATCGACCGGATCTTGCTCGCGATACACCAGGCCCATCCCGGCCGCGTGGAAATGCGCGCCTCGCTGCTGGCGCCCGCGCTGGGCGTCGAGGCCTTCGACGTGCTGGCCGTCAAGCGCGCCGGCAACGGCCTGCGTCCCACCACCGCCTACAGCCACGTCCAGGTGGATGGCGGCAGGCTCAGGGCGCTGGTCGATGGCGAAGCCAGGGCGCTCAGCAGCTTCCCGCCGCCGGCCGAGCTGGACAAGGTGTGGATGGTCCGGCGCGGCCATCCGGCCGACGTGATCGCGGTCACGGCCGACAGCATCCAGGCCGACCTGACGCTGATGGCGGGCAGCGGGCGGCCGCGCCTGCCGCTGTGGGCGCGGCCCTCGCGTGACGCCGATGTCGTGCGACTGTGCCGCGGCGCCGTGCTGCTGGTGCACGGCGAGCCGCGCCACGATTACCGCAACGTGGTGGTGGCGACCGATTTTTCGCGCGCTTCGCTGGCGGCGGCGCGCACGGCCGCGCTGCTGGCGCCGAACGCCCGTTTCGTGTTCGTGCACGCCTTCCAGCAGCCCGAGACCGCCATGATGCGCGAGCTGGAGCTGCCGCCGCGCGTCATCCGCTCGTACCGGGAGCAGGGCTGGGAAGCCGCGCGCAGGAAGCTGGACGAATTCGTCGAGCTGTTCCTGCGCGATGTGCCCCCGGGGCGGCGCGAAGTACACGCCGGCCGCGCGTACGAGGTCATCCGCGACTGCGTGCGGCGCCAGCAGGCCGACCTGCTGGTGCTGGGACGGGGCGCCTGCCATCCCGGCGCGCGGCTGTCGAGCACCAACGTGATGCAAAAACTGATGGACGAGGGCGCATGCGACCTCCTGGTCGGACCGGACCGGCAGGGCGACGGCAGCGACCGCCGACTGGCGGCGTGAATCAATCGAAGAAGGAATGGACATGAAGTGGAATCGAGCGGATGGAAGCAGCCCGGATGCCGCCGCGCAGCCGCGGCCCGGCATGGAAAGGAAGGGCAAGCGCCGCTTCGCGAAGCGCCTGCTGGAGCGCAGCGCCCGCTGGCGGCGCATGGTTGCCGGCGGCCTGGCGGCCGGGATGGCGGCGATGCTGGCCAGCCTGCTGGTGCTGGGCGAGGCCGCGGCCATGGCGATGTGATCGAGGAGGAATGATGTGGATACCACCACCATGCCGCAGGACGGCCTCAGCCGACACCCCGCCGCTGCTTCGGCCGCGGGCGAGATGCAGGTGCTCCACTGGCAGGCACACCCGTGCTGGCCGGTAAGGCATAACGCCGGGCGCGCGCTGGCGGCGCTGCGTGCCGGCGCGGGCGCCGTGCTGCTGGTGCGCGCCGGCCGCCAGTCCCTCGAGCGCCGCGACGGCCATGCGCTGTTCCCGACGGACTTGTCGCCGTCCTCCCTGGACAGCCTGCGCCTGGCGATGCGCACGCTGCCGCGCATGCGCTTCACGCTGCTGCACGGCTGCCGGGTCGGCGGCGAAGGCAGCATGCGCATGGCGGGTGTCGGCGACGCCACGCTCGACGCCTGCCGCCGCCGCAGCGAA
>NZ_DKJX01000043.1:0-43701 GCF_002454935.1 Massilia sp. UBA6681 | reverse complement strand
GGCGATCGAGGACCTGAACGTGGGCGGCATGCTGGCCAACGCCAGGCTGTCCCGCGCGATCTCCGATGTCGGCTTTTACGAGATCCGTCGCCAGCTGCTGTACAAGGCCGCGCGCTACGGCACCCTGATCGTGCTGGCCGACCGCTGGTACCCGTCCAGCAAGCTCTGTTCGGGCTGCGGAGGGCGCAAGGCCGCCCTGGCCCTGGACGAGCGCTCTTGGACATGTGCCGGCTGCGGCGCGTACCACGATCGCGACGTCAACGCGGCCATCAATCTGCAACGGCTCGCCACCAGCGCCCTCGCGGTGCCAACGGCGCTACCCGTGGCGAGTCCGGCGGTGACGCCGGGCACTGCCGCCGGCCAGGTACCGGCGGGAGGCGGGAAAGTCACGCCTGCCAGGCACGAGCACGGTCAGCAGGGCGGCTCGGGGCAGGAAGAGAACGCTGCATACTTATGTGCACGTTTTTGCTAGCAGCGCATCGCCTTTGCGCGCAAACTGGTCGACACCACCGACCGCCTGTTCAGCTTCGTCACGGCGGAGAGCGGTTTCGCCGACTTCGTGCGCACCCGCATCGCCCCGACCTTCGCCAGCGCCGCCTACGGCATCGGGCCGGTGCGCGAGATGATCTTCCGGATCCTGTCGCAGACCACGATCAGCTACCACGACAGCCCGCTGTCGAGCGGCGTGGCCGGCCGCGTGCATGGCGGCGACCGCCTGCCCTGGGTGGTGCGCGGGGAGGTCGACAATTACGCGCCGCCGGCCCGGATCGACTGGCAGGTGCACGTCTACGGCCAGGTCTACCCCGACCTGCGCGCCTGGTGCGACCGCCACGGCATGATCCTGCGCGAATTCGAATGGGGGCCGGAACACGAACAGGCCGGCTTCTGCCGCAATGCCGGCTACCTGCTGCGGCCGGACGGCTACGTGGCGCTGTGCGACCCGGGCGCGTCGGCGCAGGCGCTGGAAGACTATTTCTGCGACCTCGACTACGGGCGCTTCCGCGTGTGCATGCCTAGACCGGCCGTTCTATGAATTCCGCATAAGTGCTCAGGCTAGGATAGAAAGATGTAGACACATATGTCTAGTTGATCTATTGTCGAGGCATTCCCCATCGATCACGGAGTGCTTCGCATGCTGAAACGATTCGCCGCCGCCCTGCTGCTGGCCGCCGCCGCCCTGCCCGGCATGGCGGCCGACCTGCCCAACCATCCCTTCATCCACGTCAGTGCAACCGCCGACCAGTACATCATGCCCGACGTCGGCGAGATCGACATCGACATCGTGTCGCTCGAACCCGATGCCGACGCCGCCTGGAAGCTCGTCAACGAGCGGCTCGAGGCCAGCCGCGCGCTGTTCGCCGAGAACGGCATCGCGCCGGAGGACGTGTTGGTGCAGGATATCGCGCGCCGCCCGCGCAAGGTCGAGGTCCTGGCCGAGGGCCAGCCGCTGCCGATGGAGACCCGGGTCACCCTGCACGTCACCGTGCGCAACCTGGACGGGTGGACGCCCATCATGCGCGCCCTGCTCGTCATGAAGGACCTCGAATCGCTGGCGGTTTCCTTCAACCGCAGCGACCGCGAGAAAGTCGAAGCGGACCTGCTCCAGCAGGCGATCGGCATGGCCAGGCTCAAAGCGAAGGACATCGCGGGCGGCATCGGCGCCAGGCTGGGAGCGGCGACCGGCGTGTCGATCGGGCCGCTGAAGAACCTGTCGAACGCGATGGGCATGTCCAGCGATTCGAACGCACGCGGCGGCGGCGGCCGGCGCGGCGCGCGCACGGAAATGGCGCTGGTGCAGGCGATGCGGCTGGCGCAGTCGGTCGACGTGATCTACCGGATCGGCGGCAAATAAGAAAACAAAAAAGCGCGCCATGCTCACGCAGGCGCGCTTTTGTCGTTACTGGCGCAGGCTTACTTGGTCGCCAGCACCCATTTCACCAGGCTGCGGGCTTCGGCCTCGCTCACCTGCGGGTTGGCCGGCATCGGCACCGGACCCCAGACGCCCGCGCCGCCCTTCATCACTTTCTGCACCAGCTTGTCCTCGGCGCCCTTCTGGCCCTCGTACTTGGCAGCGACGTCCTTGTAGGAAGGACCGACCAGCTTGTTGGCTGCCGCGTGGCAAGCCATGCAATTCTTGGCCTTCGCCAGGTCGGCTTGTGCAAACGCGCCGCTGGACGCGAAGGCCGACATCACCACACACAACAACAACGAGCGTTTCATTTGTTTCTCCTGGTTTATAACGACTGCATTCTACCGTGGATTGGTCAAAGCTTCATGGGTCGATACACTCTGTAACGACCGTAACACCGGATGTTGATGAATTCCGACAACAGGAAATTTTTTTCCACACGGAAATAATTTTTCTTTGTAATATGCATGCCGAAGGAGTCATCCATGCCGCTCATCCTCTGCATCGTCGCCCTCTGCGGGCTGCGCTTTTTCGGCGTCTGGCGTTTCGCCGACCTGTCGTGGTGGTATATCGTCGCCCTGATGGTGTTCGCCTTCGTCTGGTTCGAGTTCATCGAAAAGGCGCTCGGGCTCGACAAGAAAAAGGAACACAACGTCCTGCACCATCACCGCGCGGCCCGCGTGAAGCAGGCCTTCTCCAAACGCAGGAAGTCCTGATACCGCAAGAGTGGGACCGGGTAGTGTGATATGTTTTGCATATCACCGAGTCCAATCCATACACTGCGCGTATCAATGAACCTGGAACTTCGCCAGCTCCGCCATTTCGTCACGGTCGCCGAGGAACTGCACTTCGGCCGTGCCGCCGAGCGCCTGCACATGACGCAGCCGCCGCTCTCGCAAAGCATCGCCGGGCTGGAAGAGCTGCTCGGCGCCCCGCTGTTCCTGCGCAACCGCCGCCAGGTGGCGCTCACCGCCGCCGGCACCGCCCTGCTGCCCGAGGCGCGCCGCCTGCTCGGCGACGCCGGCGCCCTGCCCGACATGGTGCGCCGGGTCGCCGAAGGCAGGGCCGGCCGCCTGACCCTCTCCTTCGTCTCGACTGCCGACTACAGCGTGCTGCCCGCCATCCTGCAGCGCTACCGCGCCGCCTTCCCGGACGTCCAGCTGGTGCTGCGCGAAGCGACGTCCGACGTGCAGGCCGATGAATTGCTGGACGGGCGGATCGACGCCGGTTTCGTGATCCCGCCGCTGCCGGGACAGGCGGGCACCACCCTCGACTACAGGAAAGTGCTGGAAGAGCCGCTGATCCTGTGCGCGCCCGCCGGGCTGGATGCGCTCGAGGGTAGCGGACCGGTACGCCTGTGCGACCTGCCGCCGCTGCCGCTCGTGATCTTCCCGCGCGCGGCCGCGCCCGCCCTGTACGACGCCATCCTGTCGTGCTTCCGCGCGGCCGGCATCACCCCCGTCATCGGGCAGGAAGCGCTGCAGATGCAGACCATCGTCAGCCTGGTTTCCGGCGGCATGGGATTGGCACTTGTGCCACAATCCGTGTCGAACCTGATGCGCGCGGGCGTAGAATACCGTGCCCTGGCCGATCCGACGCCGCTGGCCGAGACGGGCCTGGCCTGGCGCCGCGACAGCGCCTCGCCCGTGCTCAGGGGCTTCCTGGATTTAATCGAGAAAGAGTAAAACGATGCTAGTACACCCGCAGCCGGATCCCATCGCCTTCGCCATCGGACCGGTGCAGATCCATTGGTATGGCCTGATGTACGTGGTGGCCTTCGCCCTGTTCCTGATCCTGGGCCGCGTGCGCATCCGCCAGCCGCACATCGCCGCGCAGGGCTGGAAGGCCGAGGACCTGGACGACATGCTGTTCTACGGCATGCTCGGCGTGGTGTTGGGCGGACGCCTGGGCGAAGTGCTGTTCTACCAGCCGCTCTACTTCCTCCAGCATCCGCTCGAGATCTTCATGGTCTGGCGCGGCGGCATGTCCTTCCACGGCGGCTTCCTGGGCGTGCTGATCGCCATGGCGCTGTGGGCCCGCAAATCCAAGCGCAACCTGCTCGACGTGTACGACTTCATCGCGCCGATGGTGCCGCTCGGGTATGCCGCCGGCCGCCTGGGCAACTTCATCAACGCCGAGCTGCCGGGCCGCCTGGCCGACCCCAGCCTGCCCTGGGCCATGCTGTGGCCAGGCGTCGAAGGCCCGCGCCATCCGTCGCCGCTGTACCAGATGCTGCTCGACGGGATCGTCGTGTTCCTGATCCTGTGGCCGTATGCGCGCAAACAGCGTCCGCGCCTGGCGGTGGGCGCCATGTTCACCCTGCTGTATGGCTGCGCGCGCTTCATCACCGAGTATTTCCGCGTGCCGGACTGGGAAACCACCGTGCTCGGCATGCCGATCACCTCGGGCCAGGTCCTGTCGCTGCCGATGATCGTCGGCGCCCTCGTGATGCTGGCCTGGGCTTACCGCCAGCCCAAGGGACGCGCGGCGCACGCGTAAGTAGCTGTTCCCTCAAGCGGGCGTGAGCGCCCGCTGCAGGTCTTCCAGCGTGGCCGGCTTGGTCAGGTGCAGGTCGAAGCCGGCGCCGAGTGCCTGGGCCACGTCGGCGCGCTGGCCGTAGCCGGTCAGCGCCACCAGCCGCAGCGCCGGCGCCGCGGCGCGCAGCAGCGCCGCCAGCGCGTAGCCATCCATGTCGGGCAGGCCGATGTCGAGGATCGCGACGTCCGGCGCCTGCCTTTGCACCTCCTCCGCCGCAGCCGCCGCCGTGCCCGCGATGCGCACCGTGTGCCCGAGGTAATCGAGCACCGCGGCGGTGGCCCGGAGCGCGTCCAGGTTGTCGTCGACCACCAGCACGTCGAGCAGGCGCGCCTGCGCCGCGGCCGGCGCTTCCGCCTCCTTCGATGGCGCCGCCCCGAGCGGCAGGCGTACCTCGAAGCGGCTGCCCTTGCCCGGGCCCTCGCTGTGGGCCGACACCGATCCCCCGTGCAGCTCGACGATGCGGCGCACGATCGCCAGGCCCAGCCCGAGTCCGCCGGCATGGCGCGCCAGCGGCTGCCTGGCCTGGAAGAAGGGATCGAACACGCGCTCCAGCATCTCGCGGTCCATGCCGACGCCGTCGTCGCTCACCGCCAGGCGTGCCTGGCCTTCCTCGACCAGCAGCCGGACGCCGGTTGCGCCCTTGCCGAAGCGCGCCGCGTTGGTCAAGAGGTTGTTCAGCACCTGCGTCAGGCGGCTCTCGTCGCCCAGCACCCAGGCCTCGGCCGGCGCATGCGCCTCGATGGCGCGCCCCGGCGCGGCCGGGAAGGAAGCCGTCACGTGGCGCACCAGCTCGGCCAGGTTGACCGGGCGCAGGTCGATGCGCAGCTTGCCGCTGGTGATGCGCGAGACGTCGAGCAGGTCGTCGACCAGGCGCTGCAGGTGCCTGGCCTGGCGCCGCAGGATGACGCGCTCGCGCTGGTTCGACGCCTCGTTGCGCAGGTCCATCAGGTCGAGCGAGGCGACGATCGGGCTGAGCGGATTGCGCAGCTCGTGGCCGAGCATGGCCAGGAATTCGTCCTTCACGCGCGAAGCGCTGCGGCTGTCGTCCAGCGCGCGCTCGAGCGATGCCAGCAGCTGCGAGCGCTCGGCCTCGTGGGCGTCGCGCAAGGCCGCGGCGGCCATCAGCGCGCGTCCGGTCTCGTCGATCTCGCCGATGCGCGAGGGCGGGACCGACACCGGCAGGCCGGCGCCCAGCGCCGCGCCGCCGCGCTGCAAGCTATGGAAGGCGCGCACGATGCGGTGCGACAGCAGGCTGGCGAGCAGCATGCAGGCCAGCAGCGATGCCGCCAGGCCGGCCGCGTACAGGGCGATGCCCTGCATCGACGCCGGCGCCAGCGCCGAGGGCGGCACGCCGATCGCCACCGCCCAGCCGTAGCGCGAGCGGGTGAAGGCCGACATCACCTGCGCCCCGTCGCGTGTGGTGGTCTCGCCCACGGCTTCCGGCCCGCTGCTGCGCATCAGCGCTTCGAGCGAGGGACTGGGCCGCGCGCCCGCCATGTGCGCCTGCCCCCTGGAGCGGGCCACGATGGTCCCAGTGCCGTCGATGATCGAGATCAGCGAGCTGGCCGGCGCCTGCTGGCGCTCGAGCACGCGCAGCATGCGGCCGGGCTGGATCACCGCGCTCAGGACATAGCGCCGGCCGGCATCGTCGGTGACGGGAACACGCACCGGAAAGGCGGCGCGGCCACCCTTGCCGACCGCCACCCTGCCGGCGACGGGACGGTCCGCGCCGAGGGCGCGATGCAGGCTGTCCGGGTCGGCGATGATGCCACCCGGACCACCGAAGGGTGCATTGGTGCGGAACAGGACGGCGCCGCCGGCATCGGTGAGGATCACGGTCAGCCATTCCGGCTGGGCGGCCACCTGGAGCCGCGCGGCCTCGTAAACGCCGCGCAGGTCGCCCGCCCCCATCTTGGGCGAATGCGCCATGGTCGTCAGGACCGCCACCGCGCCATCGAGCTCGGCGTCGACGGCGCTCGACAGCGCACGCGCCAGGTCGAGCAGGTGGCGCTGCTGCTCGCGCTGCTGGTATTCGCCCACCAGGTGCAGGCCCCACACGCCCAGCAGCGCCAGCGGCAGCAGGCCGAAGGCGGTGAGCAGCACCAGCAGGCGCCGGAGCGAAACGGTGGTGCCCTGGCGCAGCAGCATGGGATCGGCCTGTGAGGAAACAGGCATTATAGGCACAAGACCGGCGCGGCCGCCGGAAATGGCCGGGACCGGCTGTTACTCGAAGTCTTCGGCCAGGTTCTTCCAGCCGCGGCTCTTGGCGAAGGCCGTGAATTCCTCGGGCGCCTCGAGCACGATCAGGCGGCTCTCCTGCAGGCCGGGATCGCTGTGGCCGAAGTCGGGGCCCTTGTAGCCGAGCGTGCGCAGGCGCTCGATGATCTGGCGCACCAGCACCGTGTCCTTGTAGGCGCCGGGCTCGAGCCTGGCCTTGAAGTCCACGTACACGTCGATGATTCCGTAGCCCTCGTCGAAGATGCGGATCGCCTCCACGTCGAGGGTACGGCCGTTGCCGTCCTTGGCCTGGAAGGGGCCGGACAGCGCGATGTCGGAATCGGTAGTCATGGTTCCAGCATACCACCGCCCGGCCCCGGGCGCGTGCGTGTTAACTTTTCGGTCATAATGCCGAGGATGCCAATCGGGGAGAACAAGCAGGACATGGAACGGCCGGGACGCGCGCGGCGCAATCGATGGTGGCTGGCGCTGGCTGGGCTGGCGCTGCTGGCGCTCGCCGCGTTCTTCTTCATGTGGCGCCCGGCGCTACCCGCACAGGCGGCGCCGGCCCGCTTCGACAGCGCGCTGGTGGCGCGCGGCGCCAACTTGTCGAAGCTGGGCATGTGCGCCGCCTGCCACACGGTCGACCCGAGCAAACCCTTCGCCGGCGGCCTGGCGGTGAAGACGCCCTTCGGCACCGTCCACAGCACCAACATCACGCCACACACGGGCACCGGCATCGGCGCCTGGAGCTTCGAGGCCTTCGAGCGCGCGACGCGCCAGGGCGTCGCGCGCGACGGCCGCCTGCTCTACCCCGCCTTCCCCTACAACCACTACACCAAACTGGCGCCGGACGACATGCGCGCCCTGTACGCCTACTTCATGACGCGCCCGGCCCTGGCGGCGCCGGCGCGCGAGAACCGGATGAGCTTCCCCTTCGGTTTCCGTCCCCTGCTGGCTTTCTGGAACCTGCTCTACCTCGACGAAGCGCCCTGGCAGCGCGATGCGCGCCAGCCGGCCGACTGGAACCGCGGCGCCTACGTCGCCAACGTGCTGGCCCACTGCAGCGCATGCCACACGCCGCGCACCCTGCTCGGCGGGCCGGACCTGCAGCGCCGCTTCGACGGCGGCGATGCCGGCGGCTGGTACGCCCCGGCGCTCAATGGCAAGTCGCCCTCGCCCTTGCCCTGGACCCAGGAGCACCTGCAGGAATACCTGCGCACCGGCATCGCGCCCGAACACGCCGTGGCGGGCGGGCCGATGCAGGACGTAGTGGTCAACCTGGGCCAGGCCGATGCCGCGGACGTTGCCGCCCTCGCCACCTACATCCACAGTTACCTGAAACAGGCGCCGGCGCGCGCGACGCCCGCGCAACAGGCCGGTCCGCTGCCGCCACCAGGCGACACGGATCCCGACCTGGCGCGCATGCGCCTCGGCTACGAGACCTATGCGATGGCCTGCGCCAGCTGCCACGACGCGGGGCGCAGCGCCAGCTCCGGCGCCGCCCTGCAGCTGCAGAAGGCGGTGGCCCTGTACGACCCGGACCCGCGCAGCCTGGTGCGCATCATCCGCGAAGGCATCGTGCCGCCCGAGGGCGAACCGGGGCGCTGGATGCCCGGCTTCGCCACCCTGCTGGGCGACGAGCAGGTGACGGCGCTGGCCGCCTACCTGCGCCGTTATGGCGCAGGGGCCGAGCCTTGGCCTGACCTGGACGACACCGTGAAGAAGACGAGATAGCCATGACCACCTTCAAGCTGCAGGTTAACGGCAAGCCGCAGGAAGTCGACGTCGACGCCGACACGCCGCTGCTCTACGTGCTGCGCAACGACCTGAAACTCAACGGCGCCAAGTTCGGCTGCGGCCTGGGACAGTGCGGCTCCTGCACCGTGATGCTCGACAAGGAGCCGGTGATGTCCTGCCTGCTGCCGGTGTCGATGGTGGGCAGCCGCGCCGTGCGCACGGTGGAGTCGGGCGGCACGCGCTGGGTGCCGGCCGTGGTGCTGCAACAAGCCTTCGTCGAGGAGCAGGCGGCGCAGTGCGGCTACTGCATCGCCGGCATGATCATGCGCGCCACCGCCCTGTTCGAGCAGGTGGCCTCGCCCACCGATGCCCAGATCAAGGCCTGGATGCAGCCGAATCTGTGCCGCTGCGGCACCCACCTGCGCATCCTGCGCGCGGTGCGCCGCGCCGCCGACGTGCTCAAGGCCCAGCCGATCCGGAACTACTGATGAACGATTCCCCCAAGCGCCCCGGCCGGCGCCGCTTCCTCGCAAGCGGCGGCGCCCTGACGCTTTCCTTCGCGCTGCCGCTGCGCGCCGCGCCCGGCGCCCTGCCCGGCAGCCTCGAAGGCGAACCCTGGCTCGACGCCTGGATCCGGGTGGGCAGCGACAACCGCGTTTCCATCTTCACGGGCAAGGTGGAGCTGGGCCAGGGCATCAAGACCGCCCTGCTGCAGGTGGCGGCGCACGAGCTGCAGATCGATCCCGGACGCCTGGTGCTGGAAACCGCCGACACCGAGCTCTCGCCCGACGAAGGCTATACGGCGGGCAGCCACTCGATGCAGGACAGCGCCACCGCCATCCGCCACGCGGCGGCCCAGGTGCGTGCCCTTCTGCAGGAAAAGGCCGCGGCACACTTCAAGGTGCCGGCGGCCACGCTGATGCAGGACAACAGCGTGTTCCGCACGCCCGACGGACGGCGCGTGAGCTTCAGCGAACTGGTGGCCGGCAGCGAGCAGCACGTGCGCGCGACAAGCGCCCTGCCGCCGCGCACGCCGAACGCACGGCGCCTCATCGGGGTGACGCTGCCGCGGGTCGACATTCCCGGCAAGCTGAAGGGCCATGTCGCCTACGTGCAGGACCTGCGCCTGCCCGCCATGATGCATGGACGCGTGGTGCGCCCGCCCTCACCGAGCGCGCGCCTGGTCTCGGTGGACAAGGCGGCGGTGGCGCGCTTGCCCGGCGTGCTCGAAGTCGTGCAGGACGGGCGCTTCCTGGCCGTGATCGCGGACGAGGAGTACCGCGCGGTGAAAGCGGCCAAGGCGCTGGCGCGCGCCGCGCGCTGGGAGGTGCCGGCCAGCTTGCCGGCCGGCCGCGATCTGGCCGCGCTGGTGCGCAGCCTGCCCGCGACGGCGCAGCAGGTGCTGGCCCAGGGTAAACCAGGAACGCCCGGCAAGACCCTGCGCGCCAGCTACACCCGCCCCTTCCAGCTGCATGCCTCGATCGGCCCCTCCTGCGCGATCGCGCTGCTGGACGAAGGCCGCTACACGGTATGGACCCATTCGCAGGGCGTGTTCCCGCTGCGCAGCGCGCTGGCCGAGCTGCTCGGCGCGCCCGAGGAAGCGGTGCGCTGCATCCATGCCGAGGGCTCCGGCTGCTACGGCCACAACGGCGCCGACGACGTCGCCGCCGACGCGGCGCTGATGGCGCGCGCCTTCCCCGGCATCCCAATCCGGGTGCAGTGGATGCGCGAGGACGAACATGCGTGGGAACCCTTCGGGCCGGCGATGGTGGCGGACGTCGCGGCCACGCTCGACGCGAGCGGCAGGATCGTCGACTGGCAGTACGAGGTCTGGAGCCAGTCGCACAACACCCGGCCTGGCAAGGCCGGCAACCTGCTGGCCGCCACCCTGCTGGCCAAGCCCTTCACGCCGCCCATGCCCAAGCCGATTCCGCAACCCCAGGGCAGCGGCGACCGCAATGCCATTCCCTATTACGTGCTGCCGAACGCGCGCGTGACCCATCGCTTCCAGCCGGCCGGACCGTTCCGCACCTCGGCGTTACGCTCGCTGGGCGCCTACTGCAACGTGTTCGCGATCGAGAGCTTCATGGACGAGCTGGCGCGGGCGACCGGCCTGGACCCGGTGGCCTTCCGCCTGCGCCACCTGGCGGACCCGCGCGCCATCGAGGTGATCAAGCTGGCCGCAAGCAAGTTCGGCTGGGACGGCTACAGGAAGACGCCCCGGCGCGGGCGCGGCTTCGCCTTTGCCCGCTACAAGAACCTGGCGGCCTACTGCGCCGTCGCGCTGGAAGTCGAGGTGGCGCTGGACACCGGTTTTGTCCGCATCGTGCGTGCGGATGCCGCCGTCGACTGCGGCGAAGTGGTGAGTCCCGACGGGGTGCGCAACCAGATCGAGGGCGGCATCGTCCAATCGAGCAGCTGGACCCTGCTGGAGCAGGTGCGCTTCGACGCCGGCCAGGTGACCAGCCAGGACTGGGCCGGCTATCCGATCCTGCGCTTCGATGGGGTGCCGGACAAGGTCGACGTGCACCTGCTGGACCGTCCGGGCCAGCCCTTCCTCGGCACCGGCGAGGCGGCCCAGGGGCCGGCCGCGGCGGCGCTGGCCAATGCGGTGGCCGATGCCTGCGGCATGCGCGTGCGCGATTTGCCGCTCAATCGCGAGCGCATGCGCAAGTTGGCTACGGGTTGACCGCCTTCCAGAACATGTAGGCCGCCAGCGCATACAGGATCACCGCGAACACCTTCTGCAGCTGACGCACCGGCATCTTGTGCGCGGTGCGTGCGCCGACCGGCGCCATGGTGACGCTGGCCAGCACGATGATGGCCAGCGCCGGCAGGTAGATGAAACCGAGCGACCAGTCCGGCAAGCCCGGCTCGCCCCAGCCGAACCAGATGTTCGAGAGGGTTCCGGAGAGCGCGATCGGAAAGCCCAGCGCCGCACTGGTGGCCACCGCATTGTGGATGCGCACGCCGCACCAGGTCATGAAGGGCACCGACACGAAGCCGCCGCCGGCGCCGACGATGCCCGACAGGGTGCCGATCAGGCCACCGGTGGCGAACATGCCCGGCGCGCCCGGCAGCGCGCGCGACGCGGCGGGCTTTTTACCGATCAGCATCTGGGTCGCCGAGAAGGCGACGAACACGCCGAAGAAGGCTGCCAGCACCGTGGAATCCATCTGCTTGCCGATCCAGGGCCCGATCCAGGAACCGAGCAGGATGCCCGGCGCCAGCAGCTTCACCACCGGCCACAGGACCGCGCCGTGCTGGTGGTGGGCGCGCACCGAGGACAGGGAAGTGAACAGGATGGTCGCGAGCGAGGTGGCGATCGCCATGTGGATGGTCAGCTCGGGCGCAAAGCCGCGCGCGGTGAAGATCATCGTGATGAAGGGGACCAGCACCATGCCGCCGCCGATGCCGAGCAGCCCGGCCGCGAAGCCGCCGAAGGTGCCCATCGCCAGCAGCGCCAGGATCAGGGTGAGGTCCATCAGCGCTTCCCTTCGCGCACCAGCGTAAGGATGGCGTTCCACTCGGCCGCCGTCACCGGCGACACCGACAGCCGGCTGCCCTTCCGCAGCAGCACCATGTCTTCCAACGCCGGGATGCTGCGCATCTCCGTCAACGGAAGGTAGCGCCCCGCTTCCACCGCACGCACGTCGACCGAGATCCAGCGCGGATTTTCCTGGGTGGCCTTGGGGTCGTGGTAGGGAGAGGACGGATCGAACTGGGTCGCATCCGGATACGGACCGCTCGCCACCTCGGCGATGCCGGCCACGCCGGGCACTGCGCAGCTGGAGTGGTAGAACAGGACGCCGTCGCCGACCGACATGGCGTCGCGCAGAAAATTGCGCGCCTGGTAGTTACGTACGCCGTACCAGGACACGGTTTGCTCCGGCGCGGCCAGCACGTCGTCGAAACTGACGTCGTCCGGCTCCGATTTCATCAACCAGTAACGCATCCAACCCCCTTCAAACCCCGCCAATAAAAAAGCGGCTGCGTACCGAAGTGCGCAACCGCTCGTGTGTGTAGCCCCGCCTGTGTCGTTATTGCCGGCATCCCGAACCAAAAGGCTCAAGGTGGTCGCAGTCAGCTCAATTTCGGGTTCGTCAGACTAGTGACGCTCGCGCCCACCAAGCATGTCCCACAACCTATGCGAAAGAATGGTTCAAGGAATATATGACAAATCTCGAACACCGCAGGGTAGAGCGCAGTTTACTCCGTTGGCCGAGCATGTCAACCGAATCTGAACCTCAGGACAGATTTTCCTGCGGCGCCAGGGCCTGGTCCAGCACCGTGTGCATCGCTTCGAGCTTCTGCTTGACTTCGAGGATCGACATGTCGGACAGCGGCCCCTGGGGCGACTTGACCGACAGGAATTCGGCCGCCACGCTGAGCGCCGCCATGACGGCGATGCGGTCGGTGCCCCTGACCTTGCCCGAGTCGCGCAGCGCGCACATCTTGCCGTCCAGGTAGCTGACCGCTTCGCGCAGGGTGCGCTCTTCGCCTTCGCGGCAGGCCAGGCGGTAGGACTGGCCCATGATGGTGCAATCGAGATGGATCATTGGCTTGCCTCGTTCGGCTCGCCGGCCTCAGGACCGGCATCGGCTGCATCGTCCGCTTCGCCTTCCGGCGCGGGCAACTGCTCGAGCAGCGCCTCGACGCGGCGTTGCGCCTCGATCAGCCGCTCCTTGAACGCGATGTTCTCGGCGCTCAGCAGGTGGTTGGCCTGGCGCAGCAGGTAGTTCTCGGCGCGCAGCGACTGGGTCAGCTGGGCGAGCCGGTCGATCTTGTCGGAGAGGTCTTGAAATTCGGAAATCATTCGACACTATAGGACTGAGATGGTTTTTCCGTCAACCGAATCGCGCCCCTGTCGGGAAGAGGATCGGGCCGGACAGTAGCATACAGCATCCGTGCGGCGTCCCGGCGCTATCCGGTGTACCCTGCCCGGCCATTGCTCGAATGCCACCGCCGACAGTGTACAACCCATCTATTGAATTGTGTTTTCGCAAAAAAGTCGGTTCGATCCCACACATTCCTGCTTGAAATGGGGTGTTATCGTCCCTATAATCACCTTCGTGTTAGCACTCGGCAGCCTAGAGTGCTAACAAACCGAAGCACAAATTTTCCCAGCCGCCACCACCGTATGGCGGCTTTGAACAGCTAGTCAAACCACTGAAAAATAAGGAGTTTTGCATGAACCTTCGTCCTCTGCACGATCGCGTAATCGTGAAGCGTCTCGACCAGGAGACCAAGACTGCATCCGGCCTGATCATCCCTGATGCGGCCGCCGAGAAGCCGGACCAGGGCGAGATCCTGGCTGTCGGCAACGGCAAGGTGCAGGAAAATGGTCAGGTTCGTCCGCTGGAAGTGAAGGTCGGTGACCGCGTCCTGTTCGGCAAGTACTCGGGCCAGGCCGTCAAGGTCGATGGCCAGGAACTGCTGGTCATGCGCGAAGAAGACATCATGGCCGTCGTGGCCCAGTAATTGGTCAAACCCGCATTCCTCCTGTAATACACATTCACGAATTCATTCGGAGAACAAGAAATGGCAGCTAAAGAAGTAATTTTCGGCGACGCAGCGCGCGCCAAGATGGTTGAAGGCGTCAACATCCTCGCCAACGCAGTCAAGGTCACCCTGGGCCCGAAAGGCCGCAACGTGGTGCTGGAGCGCTCGTTCGGCGCCCCGACCGTCACCAAGGACGGCGTCTCGGTCGCGAAAGAGATCGAACTGAAGGACAAGCTGCAGAACATGGGCGCGCAGATGGTCAAGGAAGTCGCGTCGAAGACCAGCGACAACGCCGGTGACGGCACCACCACCGCGACCGTGCTGGCACAGGCGATCGTCCGCGAAGGCATGAAGTTCGTTGCCGCCGGCATGAACCCGATGGACCTGAAGCGCGGCATCGACAAGGCCGTCGCCGCCACCGTCGAAGAACTGAAGAAGATCGCCAAGCCGACCACCACCTCGAAAGAGATCGCCCAGGTCGGCGCCATCTCGGCCAACTCGGAAACCTCGATCGGCGAGCGTATCGCCGAGGCGATGGAAAAAGTCGGCAAGGAAGGCGTCATCACCGTCGAAGACGGCAAGTCGCTGAACGACGAGCTGGACATCGTGGAAGGCATGCAGTTCGACCGCGGCTACCTGTCGCCGTACTTCATCAACAACCCGGACAAGCAGGTCGCCGTTCACGAGAACCCGTTCATCCTGCTGTGCGACAAGAAGATCTCGAACATCCGTGACCTGCTGCCGGTGCTGGAGCAAGTCGCCAAGGCCGGCCGTCCGCTGGTGATCGTCGCCGAAGACATCGAAGGCGAAGCGCTGGCGACCCTGGTGGTCAACAACATCCGTGGCATCCTGAAGACCGTCGCCGTCAAGGCGCCTGGCTTCGGCGACCGCCGCAAGGCCATGCTGGAAGACATCGCCATCCTGACCGGCGGCCAGGTGATCGCCGAAGAAGTCGGCCTGACCCTGGAAAAGGTCACCCTGCAGGAACTGGGCCAGGCCAAGCGCGTCGAAGTCGGCAAGGAAAACACCATCATCATCGACGGCGCCGGCGCCGCTGAAGCGATCGAAGCACGCGTCAAGATGGTCCGCGTCCAGATCGAAGAAGCGACCTCGGACTACGACCGCGAAAAACTGCAAGAGCGCGTGGCCAAGCTGGCCGGCGGCGTTGCCGTGATCCGCGTCGGTGCAGCCACCGAAGTCGAGATGAAAGAGAAGAAGGCACGCGTGGAAGACGCACTGCACGCTACCCGCGCTGCCGTGGAAGAAGGCATCGTCCCGGGCGGCGGTGTGGCCCTGCTGCGCGCACGTTCGAACATCGACATCAAGGGCGACAACCCTGACCAGGACGCAGGCATCAAGATCGTCCTGCGCGCGATGGAAGAGCCGCTGCGCATGATCGTCCAGAACGCCGGCGACGAGCCGTCGGTCGTGGTCGCAGCCGTCATCGCCGGCACCGGCAACTACGGCTACAACGCCGCCAACGGCACCTACGGCGACATGGTCGAAATGGGCGTGCTGGATCCGGCCAAGGTCACCCGCTCGGCACTGCAGAACGCAGCGTCGATCGCCGGCCTGATGCTGACCACCGACTGCATGGTCTCGGAAGTCGTTGAAGACAAGCCGGCCGGCGGCATGGGCGGCATGGGCGGTATGGGTGGCATGGGCGGCATGGACGGCATGATGTAATCGTCCGGCCTACCAGCCAGAAAGCCTGCAGGGTTCGCGCCTTGCAGGCTTTTTTACTTTGGCGGGGTCAGGTCTGACATTCGGACACGAGCTCTGCTGTTATTTATTTATAGGAGGCGGTATGGCGACCGTGAACGCTTTTGATCTCGACAACGCGATGATGCTGGCGGATGAGCCGGGTAGCGAGGCATGGGTGAGCCTGGAAACGGGACATGTCCATATTCGCTCGGACCTGGTCGGCGAGCTGGAACCGCTTCCTGCTGACATCGGCCAAGAAGGCCATTACATCCCGGTGCCGGGCCAGCGCACGCTGGAGCTGGGCCGGGCACTGGTCATTGATTTTGTCCAGCGCCACATGCCCTCGGACGAAGACGAGGTCCGGCGGATATTCAGGCACGCGGGCGCCTATGCCCGCTTTTCCGCATTGGTGGACAAGCGCGGCCTGTGCGACCGGTGGCATGCGTTCCGCGAGCAGCGCACGCTGGACGCGATGCGTGCATGGTGCGAACAGCACGGACTGAATCTAGCGGAATAAGCAGGCCTGGTCGTCGGCTCGCAACCCTAGCGGTGTGCCGGCCTGGAAGTCAGCCGTTCCGCCAGCACCGCGGTCGCGATCGACTGCAGCAGATGGACGCTCCAGCGCTCGCCGGCCTTGCGTGGCCCCGCCTTTGCCTCGCCCTCGGTGATGCCGAGCATAGGCGCGATGCAGCCGATGTTCACCGCATATAGCGCGGTGCCGTACAGCGCACCGATGGTCACCGGCGACAAGGACGGCGCGGCATCGCGCAGCTTGGGAACCGCCAGCGCGAAGGCGGCCGATGCGCCGAGATGATTGACGAACTCGACGACGCTGGTGCCGGTGTCGCCGATCACCTTGCGCGAGCCGGTGACATCGTCGATCCAGTCGACCGCATCCCGGTCGAGCGTTTTCCCCAGCAGGCCGGTCTTGCGCCCGACGACCATGAAGGCAGTCGTCAGCACGCCCGCTATCAGACCGCCTGTCATCGCTGCTGTATATCGTTGCATGAGAATTTCTCCACGTATAAGTTGATCATGCAGGCAGGATGACAGGTCGGCGCGCCGGCTCGGTACGGTACTGCACGCATCTTCCAAGAACGGCGCCGCAAGCGGGTCATCAGCGTAACGGACGAGCAGACAAGCGATATCAAACAGTATTGCGCGCTGACGTATTGTCGAGGCCGCGTCCGAATGTCAGACCTGACCCCAGGGGAGGACGGTGCAGGAAGAGTGCCGCCAGCGCGAGCACGCACTCAAGCAGCACGGCTGGCCAGCTCAAGGGCATCGGCATGCCTTGCGCGGCGAGATCCGCTGCGAAGGCGGGCACGCCGAGCGCGGCCGCGGTCAGCATGGCGAGCGTGAGCGCGAGCGCACCGAACGACAGGCGCAGCAGCAGGACGAGGGAGCGGAAAGTGTGGTCCATGATGGCTTCCTTGCGAGGTGGGGTTGAGGAGATTCCACTGTATCGCTGCAGGAATGCCTATAAAATAGGCGCTCATGAAACCATCGTATGCAAAATTGCAATCGAAGCTCGGCCTCCAGGACCTGGAAACCATCCTGGCCCTGCACCGCGGCCGTACCCTGGCCGGCGCCGCCGAGCGGCTGAAGGTGGATGCGTCCACCGTGTTCCGCGCCATCAAGCGCATCGAGGCCGATGTCGGCGAGCTGCTGTTCGACCGCGGCCGGCAAGGTTATACGGCGACGGAACTCGGGCGCGTGCTGGCCAGCCATGCGGAGCGGATCGAGACCCAGCTCGAGGAGGCGCGCGAAGCGGCCTTCCACCAGGCCACCGCGCCCTCCGGCGTGCTGCGCATCACCCTGACCGACACGCTGCTGCATACCGTGCTGCTGCCGGTGCTGGCGCGCTTTGCCGAGCGCTACCCGGACATCCGGCTCGAACTGGCCAGCACCAACGTGCTCGTCAACCTGAGCCAGCGCGAGGCCGACATCGCCATCCGCGCCACCAATGCGCCGCCCGAGCATCTGGTCGGCATCCGGCTGGGCACGATGCGTTCGGCCGTGTATGGCGGCGCCGGCTATCTTGCGGGGCAGCCGCAAGGCAGGCATTACAGCGAGATGGACTGGATCGCGCTGGACGACAGCCTGCCCGACCACCCGTCCCAGCACTGGCGCCGCGCGCGCCATCCCCAGGCCCTGCCGCGCCACAAGGTCGGCAACCTGCTGGCGGTTGCCGGCGCCGTCGTGAACGGACTGGGCGTCGGCGTCGTGCCGCTGGCGGTGATGCGCGATCGTCCAGAGGTCACCATGCTGGACGGGCCGCTGCCGGAACTGGACATCGGCCTGTGGCTGCTGGCCCATCCCGATACCCGCTACCTGGGACGGATGAAGGCCATGTTCGACTTCCTGCGCACGGCCATCGCATTGCCTGCATAATTGCCGCCATGGATCCACACTTTTTCGACGACGCACAGGCATTTCGCGCCTGGCTCTCTTCCCACGCCGGCACCGCCTCCGAACTGCTGGTTGGCTTCCACAAGCTGGGCTCGGGGCGGCCCTGCATGAGCTGGTCCGAGTCGGTCGACGAAGCCCTGTGCTTCGGCTGGATCGACGGGGTGCGCCGGCGCATCGACGACAACAGCTATTCGATCCGCTTCACGCCACGCAAGCGCGATTCGATCTGGAGCAACGTGAACATCGCCAAGATGGACAGGCTGCGCGCGCAAGGCAGGATGAGGCCGGCCGGCGAAGCCGCCTTTGCCCACCGGTCGGCGTCGAAGTCCGGCATCTATTCGCACGAGCGCAGCGACGTGCCTGCGCTGTCCGCCGCCGAGCTCGAACGCTTCCAGCGCGAGCCGGCTGCCTGGGATTATTTCAACACCACGCCGCCCGGCTACCGCAAGACCATCCTGCACTGGATCACGAGCGCGAAAAAAGACGACACGCGCGCCGCTCGCCTGGACAGGCTGGTTCGGGCCTGCGCGGACGGCACCCGGCTGCGCTAGTGCGGCCGCCCCCCCTTATCGCAGGATGTCGGTCGCCAGGTGGTGGTCGGGCAGGCCGTCGACCAGGAACACGGTGCTCGATGAATTCCGTACACGCAGCGGCAGGATGTCCTGGTAAGCGGGCGACCGGTACCATTGGCGCGCATGGTCGATATCGGGAAATGCGATCACGACCACGTCTTCCTGCGGCTTGCCTTCCAGGACTTCCGGCCGTTCGCCATGGATCAGGAAACGGCCATGGTAGGGTTTCAACGTCTCGTCGATGCGTTCGAGGTAGTTGACGATCTCCGGTCCAAACACGACATCCTTCAGCAGACCAATGGCGTACGCACTCATGGTTTTTCCTTTCGATGTGAACCGGCCATCCCGGCACTGTTGAACCACTCCATATCCTGCCAAGAGCGATTCGTCCTGCCGAAGTATTGGCTTCGCTACGGTCCCCGACAATTACCCCGCAGGTAATCACACAGCCCCTATCCCTTGCACCGTTGCCGCTGGAACACACGGGGTGTAGACTTGCCGTTCACACTACGAGGCACCCCATGTCGATTCGCACCGCATTCCGTCCTTCCCTGCCCCTGTTCGCGGCCGCCCTTGCGATGGCGCTGGCGGCCGCCGGCTGCAAGCGTGCCGAGCGCGAGGAAGTGAAGCCGCCCCCGGCGCCCGCGGTCGTCAAGGAAGCGCCGGCACGCACCCGGGAACAGGCCATGGAAGCCCTGCTCGCGGTGCCGGAACTGAAGGCCTGGTCGGCGCAGATCGAAAAGCGCTCGAAGGGCAAGGCGCATGGCGCGGTGATCGAAGACGACCCGGCGCCGCGCGAGATCAACGGCAGGAAGTACTACCAGCTCAGCTTCGTGGAGAACCGCACCAACGACGTGCGCCGCCGCGAGAGCTTCCTCGTGTCCCAGCAGGGCGACGAGATCCTGGTAGAGGATGCCGAGACCGATACCGTCCTCAGCCTGCAGGAATGGCGCCGCCATATCGAGCGCGTCGAACTCAAGAGCGCGGACTGAAGGCCGGCAGGCCTAGCACCTCCACCCGCTGCAGCAAACCGCTCGACATATACCAGTCGTTGACCACCAGCTCCAGCGCATCCACCCGCATGCTGCCGAGCGGCGCATGGCGCAGCTCCTCGAGCAGCGCCGCGAAGCGCGCCGGCTGCCGCAGCGGCGCGGCAAAACGCAGCAGCGTCGCATGCGCGGTCACCAGCCGGTAGCGCTGGTCCAGCGAGGCATCCAGGCCGCGCGCCCGCAGCTGGATGCGCAGGCGCTCGCGCAGGGTCTCCAGCGCCGGGCCGCGCGGATAGCCGCAGGCCATGACGGCGCCGCGCGACAGCGTGATGCCGGCGAATTCGATCTCGAATGCCTCCATGCCTTTCAGCGCCGCGTGCACCGCGGCGCGATAGGCGTCCAGCTGCGCCAACTGGGCGCCCGGTTCATCGGTGACGGTGAACAGGGACAGGACGGTGAGGTGCATGTCGGCCGGCGGATGGCGGTACTGCCCCGGCTCGGCCTGCGCCAGGCGCTCGAGCAAGGCATCGAAGCGCGCTTGAAGCGCCGCGCCGGGACGCGCGACCAGGGTCAGGCCGCGGCGTGGATCGGGCCCGGCCAGCACCCGTTCGTCGCGTTCGATGTCGCCGGCGGCGATCGCCCCATGGGCGCGCGTCCACATGGCGTCGTAGTAGGCGTGCAGATCGGGCGAACGGGAATCGTCTTTCATTCCCCTATTCTCGCTCAAACCCGAAGAAGGCGGGCGGTTCAGCTGTCCAGGTGCGAGATCAGGAGCCTGCGCGGATCGTCGCCCTGCGCTTCGCCGTGCTGGCCGTCCACCGAAATGCCCACCGCCAGGATGTCGATCAGCAGCAGCTGCAGGATGCGCGAGATCATCGACAGGAAGCTGGTGCTGTCCTCGGCATGGTCCACCGCCAGGCACACGGTCGCCTTGCGCGCCAGCGGCGACTGGCTGTTGCTGATGGCGATCACGTCGGCGCCGGCGGCGCGGGCGGTGTCCACCGCGCCCAGGAGCTCGGCGATGCTGCCCGAATTCGATACCGCGATGACGACGTCGCCCGGCTGCAGCAGCTCGGCCGCGAGCTGGAACAGGTGCGAGTCGCCGTACAGCGAGGTCGGGATGCGAAAGCGGAAGAACTTGTGCTGCCCGTCCAGCGCCACCGCGCGCGAATTCCCCATTGCGAAGAACTCGACGCGGCGCGCCCGGCTCACCAGTTCGATGGCGCGGTCGAGTGCGCGCACGTCCAGCTGGTCGCGGAAGCGCAGGATCGCCGACACCGTGTTGTCGATCACCTTGGCCGACAGGTCGTGGGTGCTGTCGCTGATGCGCACCTGGCTGTGGCGCACCGGGATCGAGCCGGTCAGGCTGCTCGCGAACTTGAGCTTGAAGTCGGCCAGGCCCTGGAAGCCGAGCGAGCGGCAGAAGCGGATCACGGTCGGCTGGCTCACGTCGGCCAGGCGTGCGATCTCGGCGATCGGCTCGTTCAGCACCAGGCGCGGCTGCTCCAGCACCAGGCTGGCGACCCGCTGCTCGGCCGGGCTCAGGCTGTGGCGCAGCTGCTGGACGCGCTCCATCAGGGTGTTGGCGCCGCTGCGCCCGCGCAGGTGCTCGGCCAGGATGGTCGCCACGCCATGCAGGGCCGGATGCGGCGTGGTGATGACGTAGGTCGGGATGTCGGCCAGGTAGCTGGAAAAGCGTCCCTTGGCTTCGAAGCGCGCGCGGAAGGGCGAGCCGGCGAACCATTCGCCCATGCGCGGCACGATGCCGCCGCCGATGAAGATGCCCCCGAAGGCGCCCAGCGTCACCGCCAGGTTGGCCGCGGCCGCGCCCAGCATGCCGCAGAAGCACTCCAGCACCTCCAGGCACAGCGGGTCCTGCTCGTCCAGCGCGCTGTTGACGATCTCGGCCGCCTTGCGCGCCGGGGCCGCGACGCCGTTGCGCGCCGCCAGCGCGCGGTGGATGATTTCCATGCCCGGCCCGGAGATCAAGCGCTCGTTCGAGACGTGCGGCCATTCCTTCCAGGCGGTCTGCAGGATGGCGAACTCGCGTTCGTCGCCGGGCGCGAAGTTGACATGGCCGCCCTCGCTGCCGAGGGTGACGAAGCCGTCGGCGGTCGGGATCACGCCGGACACGCCCAGGCCGGTGCCCGGACCCAGCACGCCGATCACGGCGTTCGGCGCCGGCGCGCCCTGTCCCACCTGCATCAGGTCGCCGCGGGTCAGGCCGGGAATCGCCATCGCCAGCGCGGTGAAGTCGTTGACGATCAGGAGTGTCGTCAAGCCCAGCTCGCGTCGCACCGCGTCGGTCGAGAACTGCCAGTCGCGGTTGGTCATGCGGACGAAATCGCCGCTGATCGGGTTGGCCACCGCCAGCGCCGCATGATGCAAACGCATGTCGGCGTGGTCCTTCAGGTAGTAGCGCAGCAGCGAAACGATGCCGTCGAAGTCCTCGCACAGCAGCACCCGCACGGCGGTGAACACGCCGGGCGCGGTCTGGAGCGCGAAGCGGGCGTGGGTCGCGCCGATGTCGGCCAGCAGGCGCGGTCCGTCGGCGAAGGCAGTGCGCGCCGATTTTTCCGCGAAGGTTCCAGCTTCCTGCTGGCTGCCCATTATTTGCCCGCGCCCGCTGCGATGCTGCCGAACCAGGCGCCGTAGGGCGGCAGGCTGACCTTGCCGCCGGCCGCCTGGCCCGGCAGGCCGTGCGTATCGAGCGGCTGCGCGGCGCTGCTGGCCGGCCAGTCGAAGCTCACTTCGCGGTTCGACAGGTTGAAGGCGGCCAGCACGCTGTCCATGCCGTCCACGTCGCGGCGCAGGGCCAGCACCGGCTCCGGCGCGTCGAAGAAGACGATGTCGCCGCGGGTCAGCTGCGGCATCGTCTTGCGCCAGGCGATGAAGCGGCGCTGGAAGTTCAGCATCGAATCCGGGTCCTGGTCCTGCCGTTCGACGCTGTTTGCCAGATGCGGCTCGGCCACCGGCAGCCAGGGCTGGCCGGTAGTGAAGCCGGCGTTCGGGGCCTCACTCGTCCAGGGCATCGGGGTGCGGCAGCCGTCGCGGCCCTTGAACTCGGGCCAGAAGGTGATGCCGTACGGGTCCTGCAGCAGTTCGAAGGGCACATCGGCTTCGCTCAGGGCCAGCTCGTCGCCCTGGTAGAGGCAAGGGGTGCCCTTGAGCGAGAGCTGCATCGCCAGCACCAGCTTGGCCAGCGACGGACCGGCATTCTGGCCTGGCGCGCCGCCCCAGCGGGTGACGACGCGAATGGCGTCGTGGTTGCCGACGGACCAGGAGGCCCAACCGTCCTTGACGCGTTCCTTGAAGTCCTCGACCTGCTTGCGGATGTGGGCTGCCGTGAATTCCGGCGTAAGCAGGTTGAAGCTGTAGGCCATGTGCAGCTTGTCGCCGCCCTCGGTGTACTCGGCCATCTGGGCCAGCGCGTCGTCCGAGCTGACTTCGCCGATCGACACTGCGCCGAACTCGTTCAGCTGCGCGCGCACGCGCTGCAGGAAAGCGATGTTCTCCGGCTGGGTCTTGTCGTAGACGTGGGCCTGCATGCCGTAGGGGTTCACGTCCGTCACGGTGGACGTGTCGCGCACCAGGGCCGGCGGGTTGCTGCGCAGCTCGCGGTCATGGAAGTGGAACACGCAGGCGTCCATGCGCACGCCGTCCACGCCGCGCTCGAGCCAGAAGCGCTGTGCGTCCAGGTGGGCCTGCTGCACTTCCGGGTTGTGGAAGTTCAGCTGCGGCTGGCTGACCAGGAAGTTGTGCATGTAGTACTGCTTGCGGCGGGTATCCCATTGCCAGGCCGAGCCGCCGAACACCGACAGCCAGTTGTTCGGCGGGCAGCCGTCCGGGAGCGGGTCGGCCCACACGTACCAGTCCGACTTCGGGTTGTCGCGGCTCTTGCGGCTCTCGACGAACCAGGGGTGGGTGTCGGCGGTGTGCGACATCACCTGGTCGATCATGATCTTCAGGCCCAGGCTGTGCGCGCGGGCGACGAGCTTGTCGAAGTCGGCCAGGGTGCCGAACAGCGGATCGACGTCGCAGTAATCGGCGATGTCGTAGCCGAAGTCCTTCATCGGGGAGGTGAAGAAGGGCGACAGCCAGACGATGTCCACGCCCAGGCTCGCGATGTAGTCGAGCTTGTCGGTGATGCCGGCCAGGTCGCCCACGCCGTCGCCATTGGTGTCGAGGTAGCTGCGCGGATAGACCTGGTAGATGATGGCTTCTTTCCACCAGTTCGGGTTGGCGGTCGTCGAGATCTGGGTCATGGCTGGCTCGTCAGGGATGATCGGAATTCTAGGCAATATACAGGATCGGCTACAACTTTACAATTGGATAATGGGCGCAAGTCAAGCATCATATCCCTTTTGATTCAATGACTTATGACAAAACGTCGTTTCCGCGCATCGATATCGAAGTAGCTAAACTACGCGTCATTTGTATCTGCAATGTTTCACAACCATATTTTTATTGCAAAGTAACTCAGCCTCGGCATAGGATCGCGTTTGTTTCGATTTTTCGAGGACGTCATGAGCGAAGTAAAGACCGACGGGCGCATGCCGCGGCAGATCCCCTACATCATCGCCAACGAGGGCTGCGAGCGCTTCAGCTTCTACGGGATGCGCAACATCCTGACGCCCTTCCTGATCTCGACGTTGCTGATCTTCCTGCCGGAGAACATGCGCACCGGCGAAGCCAAGGACGTGTTCCACACCTTCGTGATCGGCGTCTACTTCTTCCCGCTGCTGGGCGGCTGGCTGGCCGACCGCTTCTTCGGCAAGTACAACACCATCCTCTGGCTCAGCCTCGTGTACGTGGCCGGCCACGCCTGCCTGGCCATCTTCGAAGACAACGTCAAGGGCTTCTACTTCGGCCTGTTCCTGATCGCGCTCGGTTCGGGCGGCATCAAGCCGCTGGTGTCCTCGTTCATGGGCGACCAGTTCGACCAGACCAACAAGGACAAGGCAAAGGTCGTGTTCGACGCCTTCTACTGGATCATCAACTTCGGCTCCTTCTTCGCCTCGCTGCTGATGCCGCTGTTCCTGCGCGACTACGGTCCGGCAGTGGCCTTCGGCATCCCGGGCATCCTGATGGCGATCGCCACGCTGGTGTTCTGGCTCGGTCGCAAGAAGTACGTCAACGTGCCTCCGAGCCCGCGCGACCCGCATTCCTTCATGCGCGTGGCGCGCACCGCGCTGCTGGCACAAAAACCCGGCGCCGGCCGTCCGGGCCTCATCGTGGCCCTCATCGGCGTGCTCGGCGCGATCGGCTCGTTCGCCATGATGCCGAGCTGGGGCATCGTGATCGGCGCCTGTACCGCACTGGTGCTGCTGCTCGCCTTCGGCGGGATCGGCACCGCCATGCAGATCGAGCGCGCCCGCGGCGTCCATCCGGACATCGCGGTGGACGGCGTGCGCGCCGTGCTGCGCATCCTGATCGTGTTCGCGCTGGTCACGCCCTTCTGGTCGCTGTTCGACCAGAAAGCCTCGACCTGGATCGTGCAGGCCAACGACATGACCACCGAGGTCAGCCTGCTCGGCTTCAGCTTCAGCGTGCTGCCGGCCCAGATGCAGGCGCTCAACCCGCTGCTGGTGATGCTGCTCATCCCCTTCAATAACATCGTGCTGTTCCCGCTGATCCGCAAGCTGGGCGTCGAGCCGACCGCCCTGCGCCGCATGACCGCGGGCATCGCCTTCTCGGCGCTGGCCTGGATCGCGGTCGGCTGGCTGCAGCTGCAGCTCGACGCCGGCGACGCCGTGTCGATCGCCTGGCAGATCCTGCCCTACGCGCTCCTGACCCTGGGCGAAGTGCTGGTCTCGGCCACCGGTCTCGAATTCGCCTACAGCCAGGCGCCGGCGGCAATGAAAGGCATCATCATGGCCCTGTGGTCGCTGGCCGTCACGGTCGGCAACCTGTGGGTGCTGATCGTGAACGCCGGCGTCAAGGACCCCGGCGTCGTCGCCAGCATCGAAAGCTCGGGCGTAGGCCTGATGGCCTTCCAGATGTTCTTCTTCGCCGGCTTCGCCATGCTGGCGGCGCTGGCCTTCGGCCTGTACGCCAAGCGCTACAAGATGGTCGACCACTATCGCGCCTGACGCGATGCCCCGCGGGCGGGCGCGGTTTACCTGCGCCCGCCCTGTTCCACCTACTTCTTCGCCACGATGACCCGACTCCATTACGCCGCGCTCGCCGCGGCAGCCCTCGCCTCGTCCGCCCACGCCGCGGTTCCCCTCGCCACCTGCGACGATCCGTCGTTCCAGCAGGTCCTGCACGCTTCAAGCGCCACGTTTGAGGCCCGCGCCGTCTGGCTCGACCGGCGCCTCCTGACCTGGCCCGGCGCCGAGGCCGGATCGACCTTCCGCCTCTACCATTCGGGCAAGGCCGCGATCGTCGCGACACCCGGCGCCAAGGTGGCAGGCGCAGACGGCGCGCTGGCGCTCGAGGCCTCCACGGCCAAACTGCCGGTCCGCTTCAAGTGGGTCGGGGCCGGCCCGGTGCTGTCGGTGCGCGCGCAAGACCTGGCGCGCCTGAAGGACCTGCACCGCGGCCAGCTGGTGCTGGTGCAGGAAGCCGCGGACGGCACGGTACGGGCGGCCACGCGCATCCAGGCCGCCGGCGCGCTCGACGACCTGTACGCGGCGGCGGGCGAGCTGCCCGACCTGGGCGCCACGCCGAAGAAGGGACGCACCGCTTTCCGCCTGTGGGCGCCGACCGCGCAGAGCGCCGCCGTCTGCACCTACGACAGCGGCAGCGGCAAGGCGACCGCCGTGCACGAGATGACCTTCGATGCGCGCACCGGCGCCTGGAATGCGTACGTCGCGCGCGACCTCTCGGGCAGCTATTACCGCTATGCGGTGGACGTGGCCGTCGACGGCATGGGCCTGGTGCGCAACCTCGTCACCGATCCCTATTCCGTCAGCCTCACCACCGACTCGAAGCGCAGCTACATCGCCGACCTGGGCGCGGCAAACCTCAAGCCAAAAGGCTGGGACGCCACCCGCGCGCCGAACACGGTCAAGGCCCAGACCGACATGGTCATCTACGAGCTGCACGTGCGCGATTTCTCGATCAACGACCCGAGCGTCCCGGTTGAAAAGCGCGGCAAGTACACCGCTTTCGGCGAAGCGAATTCGAACGGCATGCGCCACCTGAAGGCGCTGGCCAAGGCCGGCCTGACCGACATCCACCTGCTGCCGGTGTATGACCTCGGCACGGTGCCGGAAAAGGACTGCGCCGTACCCCAGCCGACAGGCAGCCCGGACGGCGAGAGCCAGCAGGCCCTCACCCGCAAGACCGCCGATACCGACTGCTTCAACTGGGGCTACGACCCCTACCACTACAACGCCCTGGAAGGCAGCTACGCCAGCGACCCGTCGGACGGCGCGCGCCGCATCCTCGAGTTCCGCCAGATGGTGATGGACCTGCACCGGGCCGGCCTGCGCGTCGGTACCGACGTGGTCTACAACCACACCTTCATCGCCGGTCAGAACGAGAAATCGGTGCTGGACCGCGTGGTGCCGGGCTACTACCACCGCCTGAATGCCGCCGGCGCCATCGAGCGTTCGACCTGCTGCGACAACACGGCCACCGAAAACATGATGATGGCCAGGCTGATGATCGACTCGGCCGAGCTGTGGACCCGCCACTACAAGATCGATTCCTTCCGCTTCGACCTGATGGGCCACCAGCCGCGCGCAGCGATGGAGCGCCTGCAAAAGCGCGTGAACAAGGCCGCGGGGCGGCACGTGGAACTGATCGGCGAAGGCTGGAACTTCGGCGAGGTCTCCGACGGCGCCCGCTTCGTGCAGGCCTCGCAGCTGTCGCTGAACGGCTCCGGCATCGGCACCTTCAGCGACCGCGCGCGCGACGCCGTGCGCGGCGGCTCGGCCGGCGACTCGGGCGAGGCGATGGTGCGCCGCCAGGGCTACATCAATGGCCTGGTCTATGACCAGAATGCACTCGGCGGCGAGCATAAACAGGTCGACCTGCTGCGCGCGGCCGACATGATCCGCGTCGGCCTGGCCGGCTCGGTGCGCCCGTTCGCCTTCCAGACCTTCGAAGGCAAGCTGCGCAAGCTGGAAGACATCGCCTACGGCAACCAGCCGGCCGGTTATGCGAGCCAGCCGGGCGAAGTGGTGAACTACGTCGAGAACCACGACAACCAGACGCTGTTCGACATCAACGTGCTGAAACTGCCGGTGGAGACCAGCCCGGCCGAGCGCGCTAGAGTGCAGGTGCTGGGCATGGCGATCAACGCCTTCAGCCAGGGCGTGGCCTACTACCACGCCGGCATCGACACGCTGCGCTCGAAATCGCTGGACAAGAACAGCTTCAATTCCGGCGACTGGTTCAACCGCATCGACTGGACCTACCAGGACAACTACTTCGGCACCGGCCTGCCGCAAAGCGACGACAACGGCAAGGACTGGCCGCTGCTCAAGCCTTTCCTGGCCAAGGCCGCTGCGATCAAGCCGGCTCCCGCCGATATCGCCTTTGCTCGCGACGCCTTCCGCGACCTGCTGGCGATCCGCGCCAGCTCGACGCTGTTCCGGCTACGCTCGACCGAGGATATCGTGCAGCGCCTGCGCTTCTTCAATACCGGACCGCAGCAAGAGGCGACCGTGCTGGCGGCCTGGATCGACGGCAAGGGCTACCCGGGCGCGAAGTTCGCCGGCCTGAGCTACCTGGTGAACGTGGACAAGGTGGCGCACACGGTGAGCGACGACGCCTTGCGCGGCAAGCGCCTCAAGCTGCACCCGGTGCATACGGCCGCCGGCGCCGCCGACAAGCGTGCCGCACAGGCAAGCTTCGACAGCGCGAACGGCAGCTTCACGGTGCCGCCGCGTACGGCAGTGGTATTCGTCGCCGAGTAATGCGCCGGGGAATCAGCCCGCCGGACCCACCAGGCGGGCGATCTCCACCGAGCCCTTCTCGTCGAAGATCGGGCATTGCTCGGCCAACTCGACCGCCTGGTTGAAGTCCGCGGCCGCGATGACCGAATAGCCCGACAGCGAGGCGCTATTGAGTTTCGGGCCGCGCAGGCGGCTCGGCACCTCGACGCTGCTGTGCGACAGTGCGCCGCGGTCCACCAGCGCGGCGCCGAGCGCGTCGAACCAGCTGGCCCAGCGCTGCGGGTCGTGCTGCGGGCCTTCCGACTCGTCGACGGTCGATCCGCGGTAAACGATCAGGTATCGTTCCATTGCCGGCTCCTCTGCAGTATTGTCCAGTCAAACCTTAGCAGAAGCATTGTGCGGGCGACGCACATCTCGGCGCTGGCGGAAAAAATTGGTGACTTTCCGTCAGGCCAGCTTCGCTATACTGCCCAGCTATGGCCAGCTTCCCGCTTTCCCCTGCATTCCCGCCCCGCATGCCGATGACGAGCGATCGCCGCCTGGCCGGCATCCTGGCCACCGTGCTGGTCCACGCGGCCCTGGTCCTGGGCTGGCAGGTGGCGCGCACGCCGCCGCCGCCGGAGGCCGAAGCGGAAAGCCCGTCGATGCAGTGGATCGAATTGCCGCCCCTGACGCCGGAGCCGACACCAGAGGCCCCGCCTGACGCGGCGCCCCAGCCGCAGCGCCCGGCGGACGCCCGCGGCGTCCGCCCCAGCCGCCCTGCCCGTTCCGCGCCCGCCATGGCCCTGCCGGCGCCTTCCGCACCGGCAGAAGCACCCGCCGCCATTGTCGAGGATGCGCCAGAAACGCCCGCCAGGCCGAACGCCGCCAGCATCCTGGAGAACGCACGGCGCAGCGTCGGCAGCATCGACCGCGCACTGCGCAAGGAGAACAAGCCGCTCATCATCGCCCCGCCGGACAGCCCGGAGCTGCGCATGCGCAGGGGCATGGAGCAGGCCCACGCACTGGCGCCGCCGCGCCTGTGGGAAGCGCCGAAGGTGGAGGAACTGGTGAACAACACCGGCGATGGCGCACGCCGCACGCGCGTGATTACCGGCCGCCGCACCTATTGCATCACCGAGCGCTCAGCGGCCACCAACGTCGAGATGATCGAGATGCACGGCAAGATCAGGCTGACCAATTGCCCGGGGCCCGAGGAGCCCGCCAAGCGGCAGGAGTGGCGTACGGCAAGAGACTGAGACAAATAACTTTTCCCCCCGGGGTCAGGTCTGACATTCAGACACGGCCTCGACAATAAATAAGTATTGCCGGCCACTGGCCCAAGTTGGCCCATTAAAGTAACAGCAGTAATAGCAGTAACAGCAGGGTTCGTGTCCGAATGTCAGACCTGACCCTGACGCATGACCCTGACGCATGACGCGTGACCCTGACGCGCTGACGCCGACCCTGATGCTGCCGGCAGACTACAAGCCGAGCTGGGTCAGGATCGCGTCCTTGGTCTGCTGCAGCTCGGGCTGCGACACCTTGCGCGGATGCGGCTGCGCGATCGGGAACACCGACTGGATCGTGGTCGGGCGCGGCGACAGCACCACCACCCGGTCGGCCAGGTAGATCGCCTCTTCGACGTCGTGCGTGATCAGGATGACCGTGTGGCGTTCTTCGCGCAGCACGCGCAGCAGTTCGTTACGCATCTTCAGCGCCGTCAGCGCGTCGAGCGCCGAGAAAGGCTCGTCCATCAGCAGGATGTCGGGTTTCACCGCCAGCGCCCGCGCGATCTCCACGCGCTTCAACATGCCGCCCGACAGCTCGTGCGGGTAGGACTTCTCGAAGCCCTTCAAGCCCACCATCTCCGCGTAGTGGTCGGCAGTGGCCACCTTGGCCGCATTGTCCTTGCCGGACAGGCCGAACATCAGGTTCTCGCGCACCGTCAGCCAGGGGAACACCGAACCGTGCTGCGAGATGACGATGGCGTTCGGCGAGGGCCGGGTGACCGGCACGCCGTCGATGCTGACGGCGCCGCTGTCCGGATGCTCGAAGCCGGCCAGCAGCTTCATGAGGGTGGACTTGCCGCAGCCGGACGGGCCGACGATGGCCACGAATTCTCCCGGCGCCACCGCCAGGTCGATGCCGCCCACGACCTGCAGGGCCTTGAAGCTGCGCTTCAGGCCGCGAATCTCGATCTTTGCCGTCCTAGCGTCCATAGCGCCACCTCACTCCCCTGAGTTCTTCGAGCCGGCGCATCAGGACGTCCAGGCCCAGGCCGATCAGGCCGATGATGATCATCGCCGCCACCACCAGGTCGTAGCGGTTGCCGGCATTGCGCGAATCCATGATCAGGTAGCCCAGTCCCGAGCTGCGCACGATCATCTCGGCGGCCACCACCACCAGCCAGGCGACCCCGAGGCCGATGCGCATGCCGGTGAGGATCTCGGGCAGCACGGCCGGCACGATCACCTGGCGGTACAGCTTGGCGCGCGGCACGCCGAAGTTCTCGGCCGCGCGCAGGTAGCGCCCGTCGATGGCGTGCACGCCGGCGGCGGTCTGCAGGATCATCGGGAACACCGAGGCCAGGAAGATCAGGAAGACCGGCGCCATGTCGCCCACGCCGAACCACAGGATCGCGATCGGGATCCAGGCGATCGGCGAGATCGGGCGCAGGATCTGGAATACCGGGTTGAGTGTGCGGTAGGCCGCATCGACGCGCCCCACCCACAGGCCGAGCGGCAGCGCGACCAGCACCGCGATCAGGAAGCCGGTGGCCACCCGCAGCAGCGAGGCGCCGATGTGCTCCCACAGCGTGCCGTTGCGCGCCAGCTCCATGGTGCCGGCCGCCACCTGTCCCGGGGTCGGGAAGATCAGGCTGCCGCTTTGCTCGACCACGATCCACCAGATCGCCACGATGGCGGCGATCACGAGCAGCGGAGGCCATATCCTGTTCAGTCTATCCATTGCTTACCCATTGCGGTTCAGGAGGGAGTCCAGGCGCCACTTCAGGCGCGCCAGGCCGGCGCCGGGCGCCGGGTCGACCACGACCGTCATCGTGCCGCTGGCGTGCGCGGTACAGTCGAAAGGGTGCTCCCCAAGCTGCGCGAACGGCAGGCGGAAGTCCTGGCCCGGCATGATCAGGACCGGGCCGAAGACCTGCGGCACCGTGTCGTTGTTGCGCAGCAGGAGCACGTCGCGCACGCCCAGGGTGAGCGTGATGCGCTCCGGCAGGACGCTGGTCTTGTCGCCCTTCATGCGGCGCTCCCAGGTGCCCTTCGGGATCTCGAACAGCTGGTCGCGCGAGGACGCCTGCAAGGGGGCGAACGCGGCCCAGGCGAAGCCCCCCGCCAGCAGGGCCACGATCAGGGCGATACCGATACGCGCCTTCATCTACTCGGCCGCCAGCACGTTCACGTCGTGCACCATCTCGTCGGCCGGACGGCCGAAGGGCATCAGCGCGCGCAGCATGCCTTTCTTGTCGATGAAATAGAGGTAGGACGAGTGTCCCATCTGGTAGCCGCCCTGGCCGGCAGGAGCGGCGAACTTCGTGGCCGTGATGCCGTAGTCCTTGCGGATCGCCGCCATCTGTTCGGGCGTGCCGGTCAGGCCGATGAAACTCTTGTCGAATTGCGCCAGGTAGCTTTTGAGGCGCGCCGGCGTGTCGCGTTCCGGGTCGACCGAGATGAACACCACCTGCAGCCGGTCGGCATGCGGCCCCAGTTTCTGGCGCGCCTGGGCCAGCATGGCCAGCGAGGCCGGGCACACCGCCGGGCAATGGGTGAAGCCGAACTCCAGCACCACCACCTTGCCGCGCAGCGCGGACAGGCGGAAGTCGCTGCCGTCGGCAGCCTTCTGTACGATGTCGGGCGCCGCGCGCGCCGGCGAGAAGGTGCCGGACTTGAGGGCCGACGCCGCCTGGACGGCTGCGGCGCACAGCAGCAAGGCTGCGAACAGGACGCGCTTCACAAGGCCACCTTCACCGGCCGGATGTTCCTGACAAAACTCTCGTCCACGTACTGCTCGTAGCGTACCGGGCGCTTGAGCGTGCCGGCCTGCACCGAGAGCTGCATCAGCTCGTCGAATTCGGCGCGCAGCATGCGCAGGTCGCCGTAGGTCACGCGGTCGCTCGGGTTCTGCATGACGAAGCGGATGATGTTGGGGTCCTGGTTGAAGAACTTGCGGTTCGACGCGATCAAGGCGGCCTTGTCGCGGTTGGCGGGCCCGGCGTCGAGCCAGTTGCCGGCTGCCTGCACGTAGTTCACCAGGTCCTGCACCAGCGGACGGTCGGTCCGGATGAGTTCCTCGCGCACGGTCAGCACGCAGCAGATGTAGTTGCGCCACTCGTTGCGCGTCATCGACAGCGGGCGCGCATAGCCGGCGCGCTGGGCCGCGGCGCCGAAAGGCTCGCCGGTGCAGTAGCCGTCCACGGCGCCGGCATACAGCGCGGCCGGCATGTCGGGCGGGGCCATCTCGATGATCTGCACGTCCTTGGCCGACATGCCCTCGCGCGCCAGCATCCTGCGCAGGAACAGGTAGTCGACGGCGAAGCGGCTCGGGATCGCGATGCTTTTGCCGCGCAGGTCGGAGAATTTCCGGTAGGGCGAATCGGTGCGCACCATGATGACCGCGCCCGAGCGGTGCCCGAGCGAGACGATCTTCAGCGGGATGCGCCAGTCGGTCAGGTCCATGACCAGGGGCGCCAGCATGTAGGCCGCCTGGATGCGGCCCGTCATCAGGGATTCCTTGATCTCCGGCCAGCCCGAGAACTTGTTGTATTCGAAAGCGGTGAAGTGCGCATCCGGCTTGCCGTCGTTGACGGCGCGCGCCTTGCAGGCGATCGGCAGCGTCAGGTTGCAGGTGACGGGCAGGCCGCCGACCTGCAGCGGCCGGGGCGCCGGCGCTGCGCTGGCGCTCGTGCCCATGCCGGCCAGCGGCAGGGCCAGGGCGCCGCCGAGCAGCTGGCGCCGGCGCGGGGAATGCTCATGCATGGAAACGCTTCCAAAAACAAGGGGTGGCCAATTCTAGCACCATGTTGACCACGGTCAATACGTAAAGCCCTTACATGTCCAGGTGCGAGATCAGGAGCCGCCGCTCCGCCTCGCCATCGCCGGCGTCGCCGTTGTGGTTGCCGAGCGAAATGCCGACCGACATGATGTCGATCAGGAGCAGCTGCAGGATGCGCGAAATCATCGACAGGAAGGTCGTGCTGTCCTCGCTGTGATCCACTGCCAGGCAGACGGTCGACTTCTTCGCCAGCAGCGACTTGCTGCTGGTGATGGCGATGACGTCCGCCCCCGCCGCGCGTGCCGTGTCCACGGCCTCGAGCAGCTCCGGCAGCTGGCCGCCGGTGGAGATCGCGATCACCACGTCGCCCGGTCCCAGCAGGCCGGCGGCCAGCGTGAACAGGTGCGAGTCGCCGTACAGCGCGGCCGGGATGCGGAAGCGGAAGAACTTGTGCTGGCCATCCAGGGCCACCGCGCGCGCATTGCCCATCGCGTAGAACTCGACGCGGCGCGCGCGCCTCAAGAGCTCGATGGCGCGGTCGATCGCGTGCACGTCGAGCTGGTCGCGGAACTTCAGGATCGCCGACACGGTGTTGTCGATGACTTTCGCCGACAGGTCGTGGGTGCTGTCGCTCATGCGCACCTGGCTGTGGCGCACCGGGATGGTGCCGGTCAGGCTGCCGGCGAACTTGAGCTTGAATTCGGCCAGGCCCTGGAAGCCGAGCGAGCGGCAGAAGCGGATCACGGTCGGCTGGCTCACATCCGCCAGGCGCGCGATCTCGGCGATCGGCTCGGACAGCACCTTGCGCGGATGCTCCAGCACCAGGGCGGCCACGCGCTGCTCGGCCGGCGAGAGCTCGTGGCGCAGCTGCTGCACCCGGTCCATCAGGGTATTCGCGCCGCTGCGGCCGCGCAGGTGCTCGGACAGGATCGCCGACACCCCGTGCAGGGCCGGGTTGGGCGTCATGATCACATAGGTGGGGATCTGGGCGATGTAGTCGGTGAAGCGGCCCTTGGCTTCGAAGCGGGCGCGAAACGGCGACGTGGCGAACCATTCGGCGATGCGCGGCACGATGCCGCCACCGATGAAGATGCCCCCGAAAGCGCCCAGCGTCACCGCCAGGTTCGCCGCTGCGCCGCCCAACATGCCGGCGAAAGTTTCCAGCACTTCCAGGCACAGGGCGTCCTTGTCGTCGAGCGCGCCGCTGACGATGTCGGCGGTGCTGCGCGGCGGCGCCTGGTCGGCCGTTGCGCCGTTGCGCTTGGCCAGCGCCCGGTACATCAGTTCGATGCCGGGGCCCGAGATCAGGCGCTCGTTCGACACGTGCGGCCATTCCTGCCAGGCGTGCTGCAGGATCGCGAATTCGCGTTCGTCGGCCGGGGCGAAGTTGACGTGGCCGCCCTCGCTGCCCAGGGTGACGAAACCGTCGATGGTCGGGATCACGCCCGACACGCCCAGGCCGGTGCCCGGCCCGAGCACGCCGGCCACCGCGTGGCTTTGCGGCGCGCCGCCGCCGACCTGCATCAGGTCTTTCGGCTCGAAGCCCGGCAAGGCCATCGCCAGCGCCGTGAAGTCGTTCACGATCAGGAGGGTCGACAGGCCGAGGGTGCGGCGCACCTCGTCGGTCGAGAACTCCCAGTCGCGGTTGGTCATGCGGATGTAGTCGCCGCTGATCGGGTTGGCCAGGGCAAACGCGGCGTGGTTGATGCGCACCCCGCCGGTCTGGGCCAGGTAGGCGTGCAGCAGCGGCACGATGCCGCTGTAGTCGTCGCAGAGCAGCACCGACACCTGGCGCAGCACGCCGGGCGCGGTCTCGAGCCCGAAGCGCGCATGGGTGGCGCCGATGTCGGCGAGCAGGCGCGGACCGTCGGCGAAAGCGGCGCGGGAGGGTTTCAGTTCGGTATCGGGTTCAACAGTCATCGCGATTCAGGGCTGGGCGGGGCCTCGGCCCCGGATCGCCTTAGGATACCATTGAACGATTGGCAAGAATACCTACCGAACCAGTCCCTTCAGCAGCTCACGGTGGAAGCGCGCCGGATCCTGCATCTGCGGCGCATGTCCCATGTCCGGGAAACTGACCAAGGTCGCCTTCGGAATGCTCTTCGCGGTCTGCTTCGCCAGTTCCGGATAATTGCCGAGCTTCGGGCGGATCTCCGCCGGCGCGGCATCCTTGCCGATCGCGGTGGTGTCCTTCAGCCCGATCAGCAGCAGCACCGGCATGGTCAAATGCGGGAACTCATACACCACCGGCTGCGTGTAGATCATGTCGTACAGCAGCGCCGAGTTCCAGGCGACGATCTGCTTGCCCGGCCCGCGGTACATCCCGGCCAGCATCTGCACCCAAGGCTCGTATTCCGGCTTCCAGGTGTTCACGTAATAGGTCGATTTCTCGTAGTTGCGGATGCGCTCGGCCGTGGTCTGCAGCTCGCGCTCGTACCACTTGTCCACGCCCAGCGAAGGCACGCCCACGGCCTTCCAGTCTTCCAGGCCGATCGGATTGACCAGCACCAGTTGATCAAGCTGCTGCGGGTACATCAGGCCGTAGCGCACCGCCAGCATGCCTCCGGTCGAGTGACCCATGACGATGGCGTTCTTCACGCCGATCGATGCGAGCAGTGCGTGCGTATTCTGGGCCAGTTGCTGAAAGCTGTACTGGTAGTGGGCGGGCTTGGTGGACTTGCAGAAGCCCACCTGGTCGGGCGCCACCACGCGGTAGCCGGCCCCGCTCAGTTCCTTGATCGTGCCTTCCCAGGTGGCGCCGCAGAAGTTCTTGCCGTGCATGAGCACCACCGTGCGGCCGTTCGGCTTGGCCGGCTTGACGTCCATGTAGGCCATCTGCAGCTTCACGCCCTGCGAGGTGAACTGGTAGCGCTGGATCGGATACGGGTAGTCGAAGCCTTCCAGCTCGGGACCATAGGCCGGCTCGGCGGCAGGCTGGGCGGCGACGGGCAGCGCGAGGGTGAATGCGGCGCACAGCAGCGCGCCGGACAAGCGTGTCAGTACAGGCATGATGGAATAGGCTCGGTTAACGGAAGGGCAAGAATAGCGGAAACACAGGACGCCAACCTGACATCCGCCTTAAGAGCCTCAGGGTTTGCCGGGCGGTTCCGGCTGCCCGGGCCGCTCGCGCCGGCCCTGTTCCGCGTCCGGCCGGCGCAGGGGAATGCGCACCGTGAATTCGCTGCCCTTGCCCGCCCCTTCGCTGCGCACCTCGACCGTCCCCTGGTGCAGCGCGACGATCTCCTTCACCAGCGCCAGGCCGATGCCCAGCCCGGCGCCGCGGTCGGCGCGCCCGCTCTCGGCCTGGGTGAACACGTCAAAGATCTTGGGCAGCATTTCCGGCTCGATGCCCTTGCCGCTGTCCTTCAGGTAGCAGATGAAGTGGGTCTGGTCGACGGTGGCCGTCAGCCAGACGTCGCCACCCTGCGGGGTGAACTTGACCGCGTTGTTGAGCAGGTTGACGAAGACCTGCTGCATCCGGCGCGCGTCCACCTCGACCTCGATCGGCAGGGGGGGAAAGCTGCGGTGGATCGCGATCCCCTTGAACTGCGCGGCGGTGGCGCAGCTGTCCACGGCCTCGTTCAGCAGGGCCTGGTATTCGACCCGCTCGTAGTTGATGCTCATCTTTCCTGAACTGACCCGGGCGACGTCGACCAGGTCTTCGACCAGGCGCTCGAGCAGGCCGAGCTGGCGCTCCATCACCTGCAGGGGCCGGTCCATGGCGGCGGCGTCAAGCGCCTGCATGCGCATCAGCTGGACCGCCGTCTTGAGCGGCGACAGCGGATTGCGCATCTCGTGCGCGATGGTGCCCAGGAATACGTCGCGCCGGGATTCGCGTTCGCTGGAAGCCTTCAGTTCGTTCTCGAGATAGCGGGTGCGCACGCGCAGGTGGGTGGCGTCGCGGAAGATCTTGACGAAGCCCGTCACCCGCCCTCCTTCGCGGTGCAGCGGCAGGCTGACGCCGCTCGACCAGAACCAGGAGCCGTCGCGCCGCATGTGCCAGCGCTCGTCCTCGCCGACCCCGACCAGGGCGGCCGTATTGGCTTCGTGCTCGTCGAGCTTGCGCTCGCGGTCTTCGGGAACGAACAGCATGGCGGTGGGCTGGCCCAGCACCTCGGGCGCGGTCCAGCCGGTGATGAACTCGGCGCCCGAGTTCCAGCCCGTGATGCGCAGCTCGGCATCGTAGAACATGATGCCGTACTGGCGGGTCTTTTCCAGCAGCAAGGTGTGCAGCGCGTCGGCGTCTTCGCGCTTCCAATACAAGGGTCCGGTGTCGGTCATGTCGACGTCAAAGCTTTATTGTCTCGGACACCATTGTATCGGGGCGCAAGCCGCGCACGGCATGGCCGTGGCGGCTTTTGGCTCAGCGGCTCAGTCCTGCGCGATCAGGGCGACCGGTGCTGCCGCCGGGAACTGCACCTTGCCGCCAGTTACCACCGCGGTCTTACCCGAGTACCAGTCGCGCACCGTCTGGCCGTCGTTGAACACGCCGGCGACCGAAATCGGCACCGCCTTGTCCTTCGGCAGGTCGAGCGCGACCACCACGCGGTCCGTCACGCCATCCTTCTGCCAGGTGCGCTTGAAGGTGTAGGGGCTGGAGGCCAGCATCTGGTGCATGCCGGCGCCGACGGCCGGGTGGGCGGCGCGGAAGCGGCCCAGCTTGGCCCAGTGCTCGCGTACCTCGGCCACCCGGTGGGCGCCGCGCTGTGCGTTCGCTGCCAGCTCGTCCCAGTTCATGAAGGAGCGCAGCTTGGCGTCGCCTTCGGCGCCTTCGATGTCGAGCAGGCGCGCGGTCTCGTCGCCGTAGTAGATCTGGGCGGCGCCCGGCGCCAGCAGCAGCTTGTTGGCCGACTCGATCGGGCGCTGGCGCGCCGGGTCGAAGGGGCTGCCGTCGTCGTGCGAGCTGAGGTAGTTCAGCACCCCGTAGCCCTTCATCGGGCCGTGCAGCGCCTTCGAGTAATCCGAGAACAGCTGTTCGTAGCCCTTGGTCGCGTCGGACTTCATGCTGAAGTTGATCATGTTGTCGAAGCCGTTGGCGAGCCAGTCGACCTTGACGCCGCCGCCCATGTCGAAGCTGCGGCCGTGGTGGATCGAATAGTTGTAGACCTCCGAGGTCATGAAGAACGGCAGGTCGCCGAGGCGCTTGGACGGGTTGGCGCGCTTCCACTCTTCATAGGCCAGCGTGGCTTCCTGCTTGAGTTCCTTCCACACGCCCGGCTCGGTGTGCTTGACGGTGTCGGCGCGGAAGCCGTCCACGCCGTACTTGCGCACCCAGTCGGCATGCCACTTGATGAGATAGTAGCGCGGTGCGCGCGGATAGCCGGTGCGCTTGAAGAAGTCGTCCAGCTCCTTCACCTCGCGCTCGTAGCGCCCTTCCTTCTTCCATTTCGCCACCAGGGCCGGCGGCAGGGCCACGTTGGCATTGCTATTGGTAAGGATGTCCGGCAGGTTCTCCACCAGCGTGCAGTCGACCGTGGTCGGCGCATCCTTGTAGGTGCACTTCGGCCCCGTGCGCACCCAGTCCTTGGGCCAGACCGGGTCCTGCGCGGTGACCGGGCCGGTATGATTCATCACCACATCGAGTATCACGCGGATGCCGTTGGCATGCGCGGTCTCGACAAAGCTGCGGAAGTCCTTCTCGGTGCCCAGGTTGGCATCCACGGCGGTGAAGTCCTTGGCCCAGTAGCCGTGGAAGCCATAGGACAGGCCGGTACCCTCGTCGGTCGGCCCATGGATCTGCTCGACCGGAGGCGTGAGCCAGATCGCGTTCACGCCGAGCTCCTTGAAGTAGCCGTCCTTGATCTTGGCCGTGATGCCGGCCAGGTCGCCGCCCATGAAACCGCGCAGCTTGGCGGCGTCGGCCTTGCGGCCGTATGCCAGGTCGTTCGCCTTGTCGCCGTTGTTGAAGCGGTCCGTCAGCAGGAAGTAGACGGTGGCGTTCTCCCAGACGAAGGGCTTGCCGGCCGGCTGGCTGGCGGTGGTCTGTGCGGCTGCTTGGGTAGCGACGCCAAAGGCGAGCAGCATGGAGGCGGCAAGGACGGGAAGTTTCATGCGGGTTCCTGTGGTTGGTAGTGGGTCAGGTAATCACGGTCGGGCGCTCCCGGCCGGTGCGCTGGCGCAGTTCCGCCACGCTGTCGGCGATGGCGATCAGTTCGGAGAGAGCGTCTTGGGTATCGAGCTCGTGGCGTGCTGGGTCGGCCTCGTAGCGTTCGAGGTAGAGGCGGATGGTCGCGCCTTCGGTGCCGGTGCCGGACAGGCGGAACACGATGCGCGAGCCGTCCGCCATGATGATGCGGATGCCCTGGCGCGTCGCCACCGAACCGTCGACCGGGTCGTTGTAGACGAAGTCGTCGGCCTCGGCCACGCGGAAGCTGCCCAGCGTCTGGCCGGCCAGGTCCGGCAGCTTCGCGCGCAGCGCCGCCATCAGGCTGTCGGCTGCCGCGGCGTCGACCGCTTCGTAGTCGTGGCGCGAATAGTAGTTGCGGCCGAAGCGGGCCCAGTGTTCGCGCACGATCTCGCCGACGGAAGTACTGCGCGACTTGCCGCGCGCGGCCAGCAGGTTCAGCCAGAACAGCACGGCCCACAGGCCGTCCTTCTCGCGGATATGGTGCGAACCGGTGCCGTAGCTTTCTTCGCCGCACAGCGTGACCAGGTTGGCGTCCATCAGGTTGCCGAAGTACTTCCAGCCGGTCGGCGTCTCGAAGCAGGAGATGCCCAGGCTTTCCGCGACGCGGTCGGCCGCCTGCGAAGTGGGCATCGAGCGCGCGATGCCGGTGATGCCCTTGGCGTAGCCCGGCGCCACGGTGGCGTTGGCGGCGATGATGGCCAGGCTGTCCGACGGCGTCACCGCCAGGCCGCGGCCGACGATCATGTTGCGGTCGCCGTCACCGTCCGAGGCGGCGCCGAAGTCGGGCGCGTCGGGGGCGTTCATGTGGGCGATCAGGTCGGCCGCGTTGACCGGGTTCGGGTCGGGATGACCGCCGCCGAAGTCTTCCAGCGGGTCGCAGTTGACCACGGTGCCGGCGGGCGCGCCCAGCATGCCTTCGATGATGGCTTTGGCGTAGGGACCGGAGACCGCGTGCATGGCGTCGAAGCGCATCCGGAAACCCTGGCCGAACAGCGCGCGGATCGCCCCGAAGTCGAACAGGCGCGCCATCAGTTCGCTGTAGTCGGCCACCGGGTCGATGACCTCGACCACCATGTTTTCCAACCGGGTGCGGCCCGGCTGGTCGAGGTCGACCGCGGCGGCGTCGCTGATGCGGTAGGACCTCACCGCCTGGGTGTGGGCGAAGATCGCCTCGGTGATCTTCTCGGGCGCCGGGCCGCCGTTCTCGATGTTGTACTTGATGCCGAAGTCGCCGTCCGGGCCGCCGGGATTGTGGCTGGCCGAGAGCACGATGCCGCCGAAGGCCCCGTGCTTGCGGATCACGCAGCTCACCGCCGGCGTGGACAGGATGCCGCCGCGCCCCACCAGGCAGCGGGCGATGCCGTGGGCGGCCGCCATGCGCAGGATGGTCTGGATCGCTTCGCGGTTGAAATAGCGGCCGTCGCCGCCGACGACCAGAGTGCGCCCCGGGCCCTCGCCCAGGGTCAGGAAGATTGCTTCAACAAAATTCTCGAGGTAGCCGGCTTGCTGGAACTCGGTCACCTTCTTGCGCAGGCCCGAGGTGCCGGGCCGCTGTCCGGCGAACGGCGTGGTCGGGACGGTCTGGATGGTCATGCTTCGCTCCTGTCGTTATAACGAATTGCAACATCCACTGATGTTGATAAAACGTTACGATACGACAGGCGCGGAATCACTGGCGCAAGCCTCGCGGCGACTCAGATCGCGGCCTTGACCGGGGCTGCGCGGTCGGTCACGAACAGGGTCAGCACGGCCGCGAGCAGCATGCTGGCGCCGCCCAGCGCCACCGTCATGACGGTGTGGCCGGCGAAGAAGTGCTTGGTCACGCCGCCCAGCAGCAGGCCGCTGACGATCTGCGGGATCACGACGAAGAAGTTGAACAGGCCCATGAAGTAACCCATGCGCTTGGCCGGCAGCGAGCCCGCCAGGATCGCATAGGGCATGGTCAGGATCGAGGCCCAGGCCAGGCCGACGCCGATCATCGGCAGCATCAGCATGTTCTTGTCGGTGATCAGGACCAGGCTGGCCAGGCTCAGGCCGCCGATCGCCAGGCAGGTGGCGTGCACGGTCTTGCGGCTGGTAGCCCGCGCGAACACCGGCAGCAGGAAGGCGGCCAGCGCCGACACCCCGCTATACACCGCGAACATCACGCCCACGAAACTGCCGGCGGCCTGGAAGCTCGAGGATTGCGCATCGGTGGTGCCCCAGACATTGTCGGCGATCGCCGAGCCGGTGTAGATCCACATCGCGAACAGCGCGATCCAGGTGAAGAACTGCACGAAGGCCAGCTGCACCATGGTCTTCGGCATCTTGGCGAAGCCGCCGAGGATCTCCTTGACGGCCACGCCGAAGCTGCGGGAATGCTTGCGCTCCGCGTTGAAGGCGTCCATGTCGGGCGGCGGCAGTTCGTCGGCGCTCACCACGGTCCACAGCACGGCCAGGAAGAAGATGGCGCCGCCGGCATAGAAGGAATAGCGCACGGTCTCGGGAATCATGCCGCCTACCGCCTCGTTGGACACGCCCATCGATTCGAAGAAGACCGGCAGCAGGGATGCGATCACCGCGCCGCAGCCGATGAAGAAGGTCTGCATCGCATAGCCCGCGGTCTGCTGCGAGGCGTCCAGCTTGTCGCCCACGAAGGCGCGGAACGGCTCCATCGAGACGTTGATGGCGGCATCCATCATCCACAGCACGGCCACGGCCATCCACAGCGCGGCGGAATTCGGCATCAGGAACAGCGCGATGGCGGCCAGCACGGCGCCGATGAAGAAGAACGGGCGGCGGCGTCCCCATTTCGGGTGCCAGGTGTTGTCGCTCAGGTAGCCGATGATCGGCTGCACCAGCAGGCCCGTCACCGGCGCGGCCAGCCAGTACAGGGCCAGGTTGTCGGGGTCGGCGCCCAGCGTCGAAAAGATGCGGCTGGTGTTGGCGTTCTGCAGTGCGAAGCCGAACTGGATGCCGAAGAAGCCGAAGCTCATGTTCCAGAGCTGCCAGAACGACAGGCGCGGCTTGATGGCCGCGGTTTGCATATCCATGTGTGTCCCCAATGACGGCCCGGACCTGAGCGGGCTCTCGTGTGATGCAGGCAGCCCACATCAGGCCGACCTACAGGTAGCTGTAGCAAAATAACATGGCGATTTCTGAGTGTCAATCGAAGAGCTGTCATAGTAGAATCGACACAACAGGGGGCGCCAGAGCGTGCACTCTGTAGTCAAACAACAGAATAATCAACCAAGGAGACTACGCCATGCCCTTGTTTCGCCCTACCCTCCTTTCCCTCCTGCTGGCCGCCGCGTTCGGCGCTCCGGCCGTCGCCGCCGACAAGCCTGAAGACAGTGCGAAAGCCTCGACCGCTTCTGCCGGCGTGAGCCTGCTGGGCGAGCCGCTCGCGATGCCGGGACTGCAACGCAAGCGCCAGCTGCGCCTCTACCTGCCGCCGGGCTATGCGACCTCGAACAAGCGCTATCCGGTGCTGTACATGCACGACGGCCAGAACCTGTTCGACGATGCCACCGCCTACGCGGGCGAATGGAAGGTGGACGAGACCCTGGACGCGCTGGCCAGGGAAGGCAAGCTGGCAATGATCGTGGTCGGGATCGACAACGGCCAGGACAAGCGCATGACGGAGCTGAACGCCTGGGACAACGAGCGGATCGGCAAGGGCGAAGGCCGCGCATACACCGACTTCATCGTCAAGACCGTCAAGCCGATGATCGACAAGCAGTACCGCACCCTGCCCGGTCGCGAGCACACCGCGATCATGGGCAGCTCGATGGGCGGCCTGGCGTCGCACTACGCGCTGGTGCAGTACCCGCAGGTATTCGGCAAGGCGGGCGTGTTCTCGCCGGCCTACTGGACCGCGCAGCCCTCCTTCGATTTCGTGGCCGCCAAACCGGTGCCCAAGGATGCGCGCGTGTTCCTGCTGATGGGCGAGAAGGAAGGGCCGCAGATGAATGCGGACGTCAAGCGCATGGCGGAGGTGGTGAAGAAGACCGGGCATCCGGCGGCCAACACGGTCTTGAAGATCGTGCCGGGGGCCGAGCACAACGAGGCGTTCTGGGCGGGAGAGTTGCGCGAAGCGCTGCTGTGGATGTTTGCGCCGGATAAGACGTGATATGTAGGGTGGGCAGGTTTCCCTGCCCACGCGGTGATAGTT